>JBAZGL010000151.1:0-3424 GCA_041652855.1 Candidatus Izemoplasmatales bacterium | reverse complement strand
TTCCTGGATTCTTTGGCTTTTTGTGGTCCATAAGTTCCGATCGGCAATACCGATGTTCTCCTCCACGGTTTTTGAGAAGAGGAACGGCTGTTGCAAAATGATACCGATATGGCGACGCAAGTGATGTTTCTCGATCTGGTCGATCGGTGTATCATCGATCAAGATCGTGCCTTCTTGATAGTCAAGCAGTCGCACCAAAAGATTCATCAACGTGGATTTTCCCGACCCGGTCTTCCCGATGATGGCGATGGTCTCACCTTTGTTCACTTGGAAGTCAATATTCTGGAGTTGATGATATGTGGAATCCGCGAAACGAAATGACACATGATCAAAACGCACGTTCCCCGTGATTTCCGGCATCAGCGTTCCGTTCTGTGCCACATACTCGTCTTGTTGAACCAAAATCTGGTCCAGACGCGACACCGCGACACTCGTCTTGGAAAAATCTCCGACCAAGCGGCCCAATTGGCGCATCGGCCAAATGATGTGGCCCGCATAGATGAGGAATGCCGTATACATACCCAACGAGATCGTGTCATTGGCGGTATAGACGATGCCGAAGACGGCAATCAAACAGAATTGCGCAAAGCAGATGAAATCGGTCGCACTCCAAAAGAGCGACATCTTGCGTACCAGGCGCATATCGGAATCGGTGAATTTGCGGTTGAGACCCTCAAATTTCTCGATCTCGAACCGTTCGTTGGCAAAAGCCTTCACGACCCGTGCACCACTGACGTTTTCCTGGACATGAGTCGTCATCTTCGCTTCATCGGCCTCGATGACTTGGAATAGTTTCTCGACCTTGCGGAAATAGAAAATCGCTATCGTCAAAATGATTGGGGCAATGATCAGAGAAATGAGTGTGAGATCGATATTCAGTTTCGCCATCTGCCAAATCGATAGACCGACTAAGAGGAGAAGACGCATGACCTCGATGATTTGGTCACCGATAAAGCGTTTATATGTTTCGATGTCGGTTGTGGCGCGTTGGATGATGTCTCCGGTCTCCACGTGGGAATGAAACGAGTAACCCATGTCTTGCAATTTGCGGTAGAAACCGTTGCGGAGTTGATAACTCACACGCTCGGAGAATACTGCCGTCAGCGTCCGTCTCACGAAAATCATCAACGCTCTGGTCAGTTCGATGGCCACTAAAAGCAACGCGGTCAGAAAGAGCTGTTTTTGCGGAGTATCCGCCTGCAACAAACGCATGAGAAAACCGGGCAGGCGTGAGCCTGATTCACTGTATCCTAAGATTTCATCAATAATATGTTGACCAAACAAAGGAATAATCGTACGGATATATGAAATAAAGAACAAAAATATGAAGGATGCGATAAGTAGAGGCCAGAATTTGCCTATCCAGGCAAACATCAGGCGCATGGAGCGACCGATCCCTTGCTTTTTTTTGGATTCGGTCATCGAGGTTTCCATATCAAATCACCTCTTTTCTTGCGATATGGAATGATGCGGGTTACATATGGTCGATCACTTGCATACCCAAAAGGTGCATACCGTCATTAAGTACGGTTTTCACCATGTAGAGCAAGTGTAGTTTCGTGTTTCTTTCGCGTAGGTCATCGACCAAAATCTTCTCCTTGCCGTAATAACTGTTGAAAAGGCTGGCCAAGTTGAGGAGATATTTCGCGAGGATGCTCGGAGCGTATTCGTTCGCGCTCCGTTCGATGGTTTGTGGATATAGGTCGATGGCTTTGATGATGTCATTGACATAATCACGTTCAAACCACTCGTCATCAAGCGCACCGTCAAAAACGAAATCTGCCTGCGACAGAATCGAGTTGATGCGTACCGATGTGTATTGAAGATAGGGACCGGTCTGGCCGACGAAATTGACCATTTCTTCGAGATCGAACTCGAAGTCGTTCCCGCGGAAGTTTTTGAGATCATTGAAAATCACGGCGCTGACGCCCACTTTTTCGGCAATGCTTTCCTTGTCGGGAAGATCAGGATTTTTTTCTTCGATGTAGTTCCGGCTCAACTGGACAGCCTCGTCGAGTACATCGATCAAGCGGACGACCTTTCCCTTTCGAGTCGACATCTTCTTGCCGTCTTGAAGCACAAGGCCGAAGTTGACATGGATGATGGACTCGTGATAGCCGAGCGCCATTTTCTCCACCAAACGTTTCAATTGTTCGAAATGGAGCTTTTGCTCGTTGCCGACGACATAGAGAACTTTATCGAACCCATAGGTCCGTTTCCGGTAAAGGATCGCGGCGAGATCGCGCGTGATATACAGCGTCGAACCGTCGGATTTCTGAATCAAAGCCGGCGGCAGATCCGCGCCCACATCCACGATCATCGCGCCATTGTCTTCCTTTAACAGACCTTGTTGATGCAGTTGGTCGATGACTTCAGCCATTTTGTCGTTATAAAAGGCCTCACCGTCATAGGAATCGAATGCGACATGCAGTTTTTCATAGACATCCATATAATCTTTCAGTGATTCCTGACGAAACCACTGCCACAAGCGTACGTATTCGGGATTGCCTTGTTCAAGTTCTTTGAAAATTCGCCGCGCTTCTTCTTCCATCTCGGGATGATCCTTGGCTTGTTCGTGAAACGCGACATAGAGTTCAGCCAATTCCTGGATCGGATTCTTTTCAATCCGTGCCTGATCGCCGAAATGGATGTAGCTGTAGATGATTTTTCCGAACTGTGTGCCGAAATCACCCAGATGATTGATCCTCACCACGCGATGGCCGCATTTCTCATAGAGATTCCCGATCGCGTGTCCGATAATCGTGGACCGCAGATGCCCGATCGAAAACGGCTTTGCGATATTCGGTGACGAATAATCAATACAGATCGTCTCCGGATGGACTGGTTGGAGGATTTGGACGAGATCAGGATCATTGAGAAAGGATTTGATGAGATTCCGACCCACCACCTTGCGGTCGAGCGTCAGATTGATGAACCCGCCCATAACCGCGACTTGGGCGATCCGTTTGGGTTCTTGAAGTTGTTCTAGTGAGGAAAGCACAAACGCAACCGCTGAATCCAAACGAATTTTCGCCGCTTTGACAAGCGAAAACACGGGAACCGATAAATCGCCCAATATGGGCTTTTTTGGCTCTTCAACGATCACAGAGACTTCAAGCTGATACGCCTCGAAAATCGCCGCGGTCAAATGTGCTTCTATATCTTTTTTCAGTTGATGAATCATGATTTGACTCCCTTCGGACCTCTAGCTAATCGCACAAGCGGTCCTTTAAGTATTTTAGCATTTCCGTTTGGGTATGATAAAAGGTAATCCTTTTATCGCTCGAGCGCTCGATGCCAGCTTCATTGATGCGGATAGCCTCGTCAAACGTCATCCAAACGGCCTTCAGTCCCATTTCTTGTTCATGACGGGCCAAGGCGTTCGCGCTGAATTCTTCGGTCTCAACGAGGTAATAATCGGAAA
>JBAZGL010000150.1:0-3458 GCA_041652855.1 Candidatus Izemoplasmatales bacterium | reverse complement strand
GCTGCTTTGGGCGCAAGTCTTTCTGGCATGGTTGGGCACCTCAGTCTGGGCAAAAAGAAGTTCTTGGCATTCTCACCCAGTGAACAAGCGGAATTTCAGGCCAGTGTCGAATGGATGCGATCGGTAAAGGATCGAGCGCAGACGATCATCAACCAAGACACAGAGGCTTTCAATTGCGTGATGGACGCTTTTCGCCTGCCCAAGGATACGGAACTCGAGAAGGAATGGCGTCAGAAAAAAATTCAGGAAGCCACCATCCAAGCCATTGATGTCCCTCTGTCTTTAGCGAAGCTTGGAGTCAAAGCGCTCGAACAGATGAGCCCGATCATTCTCTACGGCAACCAGAACACAACGTCTGATATGGGCGTTGCCGTCGGATTATTTTTCCTGGCGGTCCAAGGAGCCATCTACAACGTTCGCATCAATCTCCCTGGACTGAGTGATCAGACAAAGGCGCAAACCTATCGTCATTCCGTTGCGGCGTTATGGGTGAAGGCTGAACAATTACATCAATCACTGAGCAAAATGATCGATGTTCGGTTATAATGAAGATATGGAGGTGATCAGTTCATGAAGTTATTTATCGACACAGCCAATCTCGCGGCGATTCGAGAAGTCAGTGGGTGGGGCATCATTGAAGGTGTGACGACCAATCCCTCGTTGATTGCGCTTGAAGGCAGAGGTCTCGTAGAAGTCATCAAGGAGATTACGAATTGGATTCATGGTCCGATCAGCGCGGAAGTCAAAGAGGACGTTGCCGAAGCGATGGTCGAAGAAGCGTTCATTTATGCAAGAATGCATCCTGATATCGTAATCAAAGTCCCGATGACGCTCGAAGGCATCAAAACGACGAAAATCCTTTCCAGCCATCACATCAAGACCAATGTGACATTGGTCTTCAGCGTCGCACAGGCGATGATGGCCGCCAAGGCCGGAGCGACCTATGTCTCACCCTTCATGGGACGGTTAGATGATGCCACGAATACCCAAGACGCGGGCTATCGTTTGCTTGAAGATATCCGCTATGCGTTCGATATGTATGATATCGAGACCCAGATCATTGCAGCGTCCATTCGTCATCCTATGCACGCTGAACAAGCCATGTTGGCAGGAGCGGATGTGGCGACTATACCCTATCAGGTGTTATGCGATATGTTAGAACATCCGCTGACACAAAAGGGTTTGGCCATCTTTCGAGAAGCCCAAGAAAAAAACACATCCAAATAACCATTAATCGCGCTGGCAGGACCAGCGCTTTTTTTGTGATGATTTTTTGAATATTGAACAAGACCAAGACAAATTTCTTGACATATGACAACGTGTCATATATGATTAATCTTGTTATTATTAATGGAGTTGAGACAGATGCCTACAGTCACATTTGCGAATTTGCCCGCTGAAAAACGTCAAGCTATCCTCAATGCCGCGAGAGCCGAGTTTTCGCGTGTGCCGATTGAAGAAGCATCCATCAATCGGATCATCAAAGATGCGAAGATATCGCGTGGCAGCTTCTACATGTATTTTACTGACAAAAGCGATTTGGTCAATGAACTTTTCCAGGAAATGAAACATCAATTCTCACAGTTGGTCATAGAATCTTTCACACGATTCCCATGTGATTTGTCGCAAGCGATGCTCGATATTCATGATCGAATTCACCAGCACATCTTGATTGATGATCAACGTGAGTTCATCCGCAATTTTTTAAGCCAATTCATGCCTTTCCGACATCGTCACTCGTGTGAGACGAACGCGAAGCAGCCCATGGAAATCATGCTTCAAAGTCTATTGCCTTTGATCGACAGGTCGCAGTTTCATGATCAGAGTGACAGGTTCATCGAATGTACGCTAGAACTGGGCTTTTCTTTGTTGTTCGGGGTGATGTTTGACACCTTGATCCATCGGACACAGTTTGAGACTGCCCACGCGCATTATCAATCCATATTAACAATCCTAAAACACGGTTATCATAGAAAAGAGGGTACATCATGCTTAGATTAAAAGGAATCCATAAAAGTTATACGACAGGAACATTCACGCAAAAAGCGCTGGAAGACGTGAGCCTCGAATTTCGTGAAAATGAGTTTGTGACGATTCTTGGTCCTTCCGGATGTGGCAAAACCACACTTTTGAACATCATCGGAGGCTTGGACCACTATGATCAAGGTGATCTCATCATCAACGGCAAGTCGACCAAAGACTTTTCCGATGAAGAATGGGATATGTATCGCAACAACTCCATCGGGTTCATCTTTCAAAGCCATAATCTGATTCCGCACTTGAATGTGTTGCAAAATGTCGAAATGGGTTTGACGCTTTCAGGCGTTTCAGCCAAAGAACGGAAAGAGCGGGCCACGGCAGTGTTGCACGAGGTGGGTTTGACCAATCATCTTCACAAACGCCCGAATCAGTTGTCCGGTGGCGAATCGCAGCGTGTCGCCATTGCCAGAGCACTCGCCAATAATCCGGATGTGGTGTTGGCCGATGAGCCAACAGGGTCCTTGGACTCGGTGACTAGCATCCAAATCCTGGATTTGATTCGCAGGATCGCCAAAGACAAGTTGGTCATCATGGTGACACACAATGCCGAGATGGCCGAGAAGTACGCCAATCGCATCATTACCCTCAAAGACGGACGGACCATGAGCGACAGTCGACCGATAGTCGAAGAACAAGAAGTGCGTTCGACCTTTTCGCTCAAACGAACTGCCATGAATTTTGTCACCGCGATCACTTCTTCGCTGAACAATATCCGCACCAAGCTCGGCCGGACGTTGTTGACGGCTTTTGCTGGAAGCATCGGGATTATCGGGATCGCGTTGATTTTAGCATTATCGAATGGTCTGGATCAAGAAATCGCACGCTTTGAACGCGAGACTTTGGCGGGATATCCGATTTCCGTGACAGACCAGAAATTTGATCTGGAACGCATTCGTCAAATCGATACCGATGGTCTCATCGCATACCCCGATACCGATTTCGCCACGGCTTACGATGAAAATCGTCTGGCGCAATATTTTCTTCCCAATATCATTACGGATGATTATGTCACATATGTGGATGATTACGTGAACAATATCGCTCCGGAAGGGATTGCGGGTGTAAAGTATGTGCACAATATGAATATGTCTCTGTATCGTTATACGGAAGCCACTTCAAGTTATACGCGCATCTACAACGAAACACTCGCGGGATCATCGCAATCACCCGGTAGCATTTTCGGTTTCGTGTCGCGCTTCTTCACGTTGCTTCCCGATGGAGAAGTCTTGACAAACAACTATGATTTGATCTATGGCGATCTTCCCGTCAATGATGAAGCACAAGGAAAGTTCCAAGTCCTGCTCGTGGTGGATGAGTACAACCGTATCTATAAATCGACGTTGGAGACCCGGTTGGGCCTAGATGTAGAATCAGAAACCGAGTTTCCGTTCTCGACGATCGTCGGTCGTAGTTTCAAA
>JBAZGL010000149.1:0-3494 GCA_041652855.1 Candidatus Izemoplasmatales bacterium | reverse complement strand
ACCCCAATCATAAGAGCTTTTTCGACCTCGATCTCGGCGGTTTCAATTTTGTGTTTGGCTTGAATTTCACTGGCACGTTGTTGCCGACACAGATCTTTGCCCGCGATATGATTGAGCGTCCAGGATCGGTCATTCTCAATGTGAGTTCGATGAACGCGTTCACTCCACTTACGAAAATCCCGGCATATAGCGCGGCCAAAGCAGCGGTTTCGAATTTCACGAAGTGGTTGGCAGTCCACTTTGCGAAGACCGGCATTCGTGTCAACGCGATCGCTCCTGGCTTCTTCTCCACGGCCCAAAACGCACAGCTCCTTTGGCAACCGGACGGATCGCCCACGGCACGTACGGCAAAAATTCTCAATCATACACCCATGAATCGTTTTGGTGAACCCGATGAGTTGATCGGGACCGTGCTCTGGTTGATCGATGGCAATGCATCGGGCTTTGTCACCGGGATTGTCGTCGCAGTAGACGGTGGATTCTCGGCATATTCCGGAGTCTGATGATGGAACTTTTCACCTATGCAAGTGACCCATCAGGTTTGAGTGAAGAAGCCATCCGTGATCAATTGATGCGATCCATCGCAGGCAAGGATCTCAAAAGAGTCTTGTTGATACCACCGGATTTTACCCGGTTTCATTCCAATGCCGGATTGATCACATCATTGTATTATGATTTACTTAAAGACCACGTGGCTGTCGATATCTTGCCCGCACTCGGGACGCACGAGGCGATGAGTGAAGCGGAAGTCAAAGAGATGTATGGCGATATACCTTTTGATAAGTTCATCTATCATAATTGGCGCGAAGACGTGGTTGAAGTCGGAGTGGTGCCCGGAGATTACGTCAAGGAGATCACCGACGGACTATGGGATCGACCGGTACCGCTCGAGGTTAATTGGCGCGTGATGGATGAACGCTATGACCTCATCATATCCATCGGACAGGTTGTCCCCCACGAAGTCATCGGGATGGCCAACCATGCAAAAAATGTTTTTGTCGGTTGCGGTGGCAGAAAGACGATCAACGCATCACACATGATCGGCGCTGTGTATGGTATGGAACGTATGATGGGGAAGGATCACACACCGGTTCGAAAAATCCTGGATTATGGCATGGAACATTTTTTGAACCATCGCCCCATTCTCTTCGTGCTGACAGTCACGACAGCACCGAAAGGGCGTATTTGTACACACGGATTATTCATCAGTGAGGCACGCATCGCTTTGGAGAAAGCGATTGCGCTTGCGCAAGAAAAAAACATCGATTTTGTGGAAAAAGGCATCAAGAAGTGCGTGGTCTACCTTGATCCCAAGGAGTTCAAGAGTACTTGGTTGGGCAACAAGGCGGTTTATCGCACGCGCATGGCGATCGAAGACGGCGGCGAACTCATCGTGCTTGCGCCGGGAGTCACGAAATTTGGCGAAGATCCCAAAATTGATCAATTGATTCGCAAGTACGGGTATTCCGGTCGCATGAACGTTCTCGAGCTTTTTAAAGACAACATCGATCTGCAACAGAACATGAGCGCGGCAGCTCACCTCATCCACGGTTCATCGGATGGGAGATTCACGATTTCCTATGCCGTGAAACATATGCCCAAAGAAGACGTCGCCCAAGTTCATTATCAAGCGTTGGATTATGATGAGACCATTTCCCGTTATCATCCGGATCGGCTTGTGCCGGGTTGGAATACTCTCGATGATCAGGAAGAAATCTTTTATATTCCCAATCCCGCACTGGGATTATGGATAGATAAAAATCGGTTCTAACCCAAACGAAGTGTTACGCTTTCCATCATGGGAACGCTTATTTGCTGAAAAGACAACCTTAAGGAGTATGATCATCCATGAAAGCGAATGTCATCACACCCTTTTTTATTGACGACCAACCACGGGATATGATCTTGATTTTTCCCGGTGGGGCGTACGGATGGACTTCGGATAGAGAGGCGATACCCGTCGCCAAGCGTTGGAATCAGGCATCGTGCCATGCGGCTGTCTTCTATTATCGAAACCAAAGATTACTTTACCCTACATTGATTGATGAAGCCTATTCCCTGATTGATCGCTTTCGAGAAGACCCGAGGATCCGCCATATATATCTATGCGGTTTCTCCGCGGGCGGACATTTCGCCTTGATGTTGCTTCAACGGAAACTTTCATGGTTTGCCGGCGGCATCTTGTGCTATCCGGTGGTTTCTGCAGAAGTCAATCTCTGGAATGAACGAAGCTTCATCAATTTACTGGGGAAAAACCGGCCGTTGGAACATTTGGAGGAAGTGAGCTTAGAGAAGCACGTCCCCGAAGGAATGTGTCCATTGTTTGTATGGCATACGCTGGATGATGAATCCGTCAAAGTCGGGAACAGTCTTTTGTTGATCGAAGCGGTTCGTGCGAAGAACGCCTCGATTGAGGCACATATCTTTCCAAAGGGTCGTCACGGATTGTCTTTGGCGACGGAAGAAACGGCATTTATCGATTCTGACCCCTTGGTCTTCGCCCAAGAGAATGTGCATGTGTCTCAATGGTTTGAGATGGCACTGTCTTGGATTCATACGCACCCATCATCGTAACGGAACGCTTTTGTGATAAGTCTTTTCAAGGACAATGTTATTTGTCCTTTTTTTGTGGTATCATGATATGCGATGAAGTCTATCGATATCATGAATCATTCAGCCGCTTTGCGGGACACATTTGATGAAAGAGGAGTGACAATGTGATTTACGAAAATAAATACCTTGAATTGCTCAGCCATGATTTTCCAACCGTGCAATCAGCGAGCACCGAAATCATCAACTTAAGCGCCATTCTCAATCTCCCTAAAGGGACAGAAGTGTTCATTACCGATATCCACGGGGAGTACGATGCGTTCAACCACTATCTGAAAAACGCTTCTGGCATCATCAAAGAAAAAATCGATATCTTATATCCGAATCTTGCCGCAGAAGACAAAAACCGCTTGGCTTTTTTTATCTATTATCCAACTGATATGCTAAACAAGTATCAGGAGTTATTTGATAGTTCATCCTATGCACAATTACTCAAAGATATTCTCTATAAAATGATCATGATTTGTCGACAAATCGCTACGAAGTACACTAAAAGCAAGGTTCAAAAGATTTTGCCGGATGAATTCGCTTATGTGATCACCGAGCTGCTGTACGAATCGAACAATCACGAGGACAAAGAATTATATTATCAAGCGATCATCGATGCGATTTTCTTGACGAGGAGAGAAAAGAAATTCATCGTCCAAATCAGTCGTTTTCTGCGCAACCTCGCTATTGATCGCCTCCACATCGTAGGTGATATCTTCGATAGAGGACCGAAACCGCATCTGGTGATGGAAAAGCTGCTCAAAAAGAGCAATGTCGATATTCAATGGGGCAATCACGATATCAGTTTTCTCGGGGCGGCTTCAGGCTCGCAAGTGATGGTGGCCAATGTTATTCGGATTGCGGCGCGCTACAGTAATCTGGATTGTTTCGAGGAT
>JBAZGL010000148.1:0-3529 GCA_041652855.1 Candidatus Izemoplasmatales bacterium | reverse complement strand
TCGTCAACGCCTCGAACGCCCAGAAGGATTTCGCGTGGCTGTTAGCGCATACCGATGGTTTTGAAGTCGTTGTGACTGATTTGTCCATGAACTATTCACAAATAGCGATTCAAGGTCCATTGGCCGAAGCCACGATGCTCGAGGTATTCGATCTCGATTTATCGGAACTCGGGTTCTATCAGTTCACAAAGATGAAGGTGCATCAATGTGAGTTCATTGTGTCCCGAACCGGTTATACCGGGGAAGATGGGTTTGAGCTCTATGGGGACCACCTTGCGATCAGAGATGTCTTCAGCACATTGATCTCCGCTCACGTCACACCCTGTGGTTTGGGCGCACGCGATACGCTTCGCTTTGAAGCGGCCTTGCCGCTTTATGGCCATGAGATTTCCGATCAGATCACACCGCTTGAAGCCGGACTCAAGATGTTTGTCCGCTTCGACAAGCCTGATTTTATTGGGAAAGAGGCACTCGAAGCCCAGATGGAGGCAGGCATTACGCGCAAAGTCGTGGGCATCGAACTCTATGAGAAAGCGATTCCTAGGCAGGGGTACCCGGTATTCATAGGTGAAAAGGAAGTCGGGATCATCACGACGGGTTATCTGTCGATCACGCTTTCAAGGCCGATTGCGATGGCTCTCGTGACAAGTGATGCCTTCCTCCGCCAGACGGAAATCGCGGTCGCAATTCGAAATAAAAGAATCAAAGGTTTTGTTCGAGATAAAAAATTCTTAGACAAAAATTATAAGAAATAGGAAGGGGCAATATGATGAGCAAGGTAGTAGAAGGGTTGTATTATGCACAAAGCCATGAATGGGTCAAAGTCATTGATGGTCATACGGCTTTGATCGGCATTAGCGATTTCGCCCAATCGCAACTCGGAACGGTGGTCTTTGTCGATTTACCTGAAGTAGGCACCAAAATCGATAAGGAGAGCGAATTCGGCGCAGTCGAATCCGTGAAGGCCGCTTCGGACTTGATTAGTCCAGTATCCGGAAAAGTGCTTGAAGTCAATGATGACTTAATCGGTGAGCCCGAACGTGTGAATCAGGATGCCTATGAAGCTTGGCTGCTCAAAGTCGAGATTGATGATTTGGCTGATCTTGATGACTTGTTGACGGCTGAAGATTATCTCAAAAGCATTCAATAGGGAGCTACGCGATGTTCCGCTACTTTCCCCATACCGCACATGATTTGGAATTGATGCAGCACACCATCGGCATCCCGAATCTCGATGCATTGTATCAAGACGTCCCCAAAGACGTCTTGTTTCAACGAGACTACCAAATTCCCGAAGCGATGTCCGAAATCGAACTCAGGCGGTATTTCGAGGCGCTGGCGAACGAAAACATTCCTTATGTGTGTTTTGCCGGTTTGGGCGTCTATGATCATTATCAACCATCTGTCATTCCTGCGCTGATCTCCAGACAGGAGTTTTTGACTTCATACACACCGTATCAACCTGAAGTATCTCAAGGCACATTGCAGTATATATTCGAGTATCAATCGATGATCCAGACTTTGACGGGGATGGATGTCGCTAATGCGTCGATGTATGACGGTGCCACCGCAACTGCCGAAGCGGCGTTCATGGCGGAAGCGATCACACGGAGAAAAAAGATACTCATGTCCCAAACCACGCATCCCAACACGATCGAAGTCGTCAAAACCTACGCCCATTACCACGGTTTGGCAATTGAAATCATCCCGCAAAAAGAAGGCGAGACGGATCTTGAAAAACTGGGACAAGCGTTGAATGCCGATGTGGCGGCTTTCATCATCCAAAAACCGAACTTCTTCGGGATTATCGAAGATATCAAAAAATGTGAAGCACTGGTCCACGAAGTGGGCGCACTCCTCATCGAGAATGCGGATATCTCCGCTTTAGGCGTCTTGAAATCGCCGAAAGAAGATGGAGCCGACATCGCCGTGGGCGATTGTCAGGCCTTGGGCATCCCCATGGCTTTCGGCGGACCGACGCTTGGATATATGGCGACGCAAAAGGCGTATGTTCGGAAAATGCCTGGTCGCATCTGCGGCATGAGCCAGGATCTCGATGGCAAGCGCGCATTCGTCCTGACATTGCAGGCGCGCGAGCAACATATCCGTAGGGAAAAAGCCAATTCCAACATCTGTTCGAATCAATCGCTGATGGCGCTCTATGTCACGATCTATCTCGCGCTGATGGGACCAAAAGGATTGAGACGCGTCAACGAGTTGTCCTATCAGGGTGCCCATGATCTCGCGGAGAAATTGGCTTCAACAGGAAAGTACACATTACGTTTTGACAAGCCGTTTTTGAAGGAATTCGTGATGGAAAGCATGGTGCCGAGAGCGCTGATTCAGGAAGTCTTGACCCAAAATCAGATTTTCGGTGCGGTTCCGCTTGAAGATTATCATGAAGATTACCGCAACCTCTATCATTTTGCCGTGACCGAAAAGCGGACTGAAGCGGAAATCGATCGCTTAGTTCAGTTGTTGGGGGGACTATCATGGTAAACGACGCACGCATGATTTTTGAGCGCTCGATCCCCGGTCGCATCGGATTTCAGCTTCCCAAAACTTTTGGTCATCATTCAATATCTGAACTCGGTGATTGTTTGCGTGGAACTGAACCGATATTGCCGGAAGTCTTCGAACTCGACGTGATCCGGCACTACACCCATTTATCAAATAAGAACTTCGGCGTGGAAACCAATCTCTATCCCTTAGGTTCCTGCACGATGAAATACAACCCGAAGATCAATGAAGAGATCGCGGGACTGAAAGGATTCAATGACATCCACCCCTTGCAGCCATCAAGTTCGGTCCAAGGGTGGTTGAAGGTCTATGATGACATGCAGAAGATGCTTTCAGAAATCTCGGGTTTGGCCCAGTTCAGTCTCAACCCATATGCCGGAGCACATGGAGAACTCGCCGGTTTGATGATCATGAAAGCCTATCACGAAAAGCGTGGAGATGATCGCCGCACCAAGGTGATCGTGCCGGATTCGGCCCATGGGACCAATCCTGCATCATGCGCCGTCTGTGGCATGCAGATCATCGAAATCGCATCGAATGCCTCGGGTCGCATCGATCTTGTTGCGCTGAAAGCCGCACTTTCTGATGAAGTTGCGGGAATGATGTTGACAAATCCGAATACCCTTGGTATGTTTGAGAGTGATATTTGCGCGATCACCCGACTGGTACATGAGGCCGGAGGGCTGATGTATTATGACGGGGCCAACCTCAATGCCATTTTGGGCAAAGCCCGGCCCGGAGATATGGGATTCGACATCATGCATATCAATTTACACAAGACGTTTTCCACACCGCATGGCGGTGGCGGACCCGGATCGGGTCCGGTGGGCGTGATTGAAGTGTTGAAAGAATTTTTACCCTCTCCCCAAGTAGACGTTCATGACGGACACTATTTCGTCCGCGAGCGCCAGGATGCCATCGGGCGAATCTCGAGTTGGTTCGGCAACAGCAAGGTCTGGTTGAAGGCGTACGCGTACATTTTGACTTTGGGAAAAGAGTATCTCAAATG
>JBAZGL010000147.1:0-3547 GCA_041652855.1 Candidatus Izemoplasmatales bacterium | reverse complement strand
TGCGAATTTATCAATGAAATAGGGATTCGGTCGGTCCGAGGAATCCCTATTCTTTTTCTTTGACATATTTCCAGTTCACATAAAACCATGCAAAGATGGTTCCGATCAAAATAAGTGTCGATCCGATGAGAAAAATGGTATAGGACATTTTCGCGACGTCGCTCATGACGTATGTCGGTTTGAGGCGCTGTTCACGATAATAAATGGTCGTATAAAAAATGGAAATGCCTGATAATAGAACCGTGATGAATGACATGAGAAAAATGCCACCGGGAGAACGTTTTTTTGCGAACGTGAATGTATTGAACAATTGGATGATGCTCAAAAGATAGATGATGAAAACCGCGATGGCGGCGAGATTATTGTAGGTCGTGTCCGAGAGGCGTTTCAAAGCGTAAAAATGCGAGTTGAAAATAAACGCATCTCCTGAAGCCGGTTTGAATGAAAAATCGAGTGACCCCGTGATGATCAAGGTGCCGATCAGCGCGAAAATCATGGGGATCTTTTGCTTGTTATATGAATACCAACGCTGATACCAGGGGACTTTTCGAAAAGTTGGCTGGATATTCGTCTGTCGGTTATTCTCCATAGATACGCGCCTCCGTTTCGGGGTCAAAGAAATACATGTTCTCCACGTCAAATTGATAGATGACTTCATCTTTGGCTTGGATGGCTTTGGTTTCGGGAATTTTGGCAGTCACCGAAGTGTCGCTGATCAAGAAGTGGACCAAGGCCTCCGAACCCAGAAGTTCAAAGATGTCCACTTGGGATCGGTGACCACTAGTTCCTGAATCCAATGGAAAAACGCGGATATGTTCGGGTCGTACCCCGAGTATGACCGCTTGACCAAAATATCCTTTCGAACGTAAATTATTATAACACGGATGTTCAGTGATATCTACCTTCACATCTTTAATGATCAATGAACCTTCAGTGTCGATAAGGACTTTAAAGATGTTCATCGGCGGTGTGCCGATAAAATTTGCGACAAAGAGATTCACGGGATCATGATAGATATCATAAGGGGACGCGACTTGCTGGATGTATCCGTCCTTCATCAGCACAATCCGATCCGCGAGCGTCAAGGCTTCGATTTGATCATGCGTCACATAGATCATCGTCGTCTGAAGACGATGATGGAGCGCTTTCAGTTCCTTGCGCATGATGCCACGCAATTTTGCGTCAAGATTCGATAGCGGCTCATCGAGCAAAAAAACCTTGGGATCCCGGACGATTGCGCGACCCAAAGCCACACGCTGACGTTGCCCCCCGGACAGATGCGCTGGTTTACGATTGAGATAGGGAACCAGTCCCAAGATATCAGCGGCCCACATCACCCGTTCATGGATCAAATCCGACTTCTCTTTTCGCAAGACGAGACTGAAGGCCATATTATGGTATACGGTCATGTGCGAATAGAGTGCGTAGTTTTGGAAGACCATGGCGATATCGCGATCTTTCGGCGCGAGATTGTTGATGATCTTATCGTCCATGAACAATTGACCGGAACTGATTTCTTCCAGCCCGGCTACCATTCTTAACGTCGTTGATTTACCGCAGCCAGATGGTCCTACAAGGACGATGAACTCGCCTTCTTTAATATCAAGGTTAAAATCAAAGACTGCCTGAACGCCGTTGATATAGATTTTATTGATGTTTCTAAACCGCATCGTTCCCATATGGTTCCATCGCTTTCAAATGATGATGTAAACGAACGACTTTCCAAAATGAAATGACTCCCGCAGCGATCAGCAATCCTGCCGCAACCCCAAATTCGAGCATCGTAACGGCTTTCGTGGTTGCGGATATCCAATTTTTGCTGAAGGCATAAAGAGGAATGTTCACCATCCTGAAGATATTGATTCCTGCTAAAACAAAAAGCCCAATCTTTGACCATAAAGGATCATAGAACTTAACTTTCTCCGCTCCTAAAAAGGTCACGAGCATCATGATGATCCCGAGAGCGATCTCCAAACCGATACGCAGATCAGGCACCACACGCGTAGGAGCTGATCCTTGTCCGAAATCATCGTAATTGATCAAAGTGAATAACGCAATGATGCTCACAACAAGCGACAAAAGCACGAGAGAATATGCACTCCTATTGGTTTGATAACGCATCTTATCAATCCTTAATGTGCGTTTGTCCATGATGTCGCCTCCTTCCGCGCTGTTCTTTTAGCCTTAGCACGAATCAATTGTGTTGCTATTTTCCAAATCGTAACGACCAAAATCAACCCGGCTTGAACAAATAAGACAATCGCTATAATCATGCCGAGTTCAAAAATCCCCGTACCCGGAGTAGAAAAATTGATTGTGGATACAATATTCAACAACTCAGGATTGAGCTCAAGATACATCGCTTTGATCGGAGGAATCAAGGTGATCAATTTCCAGCCCCCGCCTACCAGAATCCCGATTGATAGCGCGATGAAAAGATAGTTAGGAATGAAAAACCGCCGATTTGTATGGGTGTTGAACACCAAATTGAGTGCAGTGATGACCACTGCCCACAAACCCCATTGATAGATGATCTTGTTCACGATCTGTGCCTCGCGGAAAAAATCGACAAACCATTGCCCTAAAGCCCACCCAGTGGAAAAACTCAACGTATAGATGAAGAACAGCGAGGCAATAATGAGCGCGAGCAAAAATGTGATTTTCTGGACTACTTTCATGGTCGCTCCTTGATTCATCCAACATCCGAAGGGCGGATGAACGCCCTTCGGAGCTGAAAAGTGATGAATTGAAATGTCGTAATCGTACTAAATATTAGTTGCCAGACTGAATCCGAGCATATGCATCTCTATACGCACGGATGTAAAGAATATCGTACATATCATAGGAACCCATTTCGAACATTTCCCAATATTCTTCGACTGTCTTCGATCCGCCTTGGCCTGTAAAACCAAATTTCAGCAACTTCGCAAGATTCGCATCTGTGTACAGTTCTTTGAACGTCGCAGAGGCAGCGATCATTTGCGAGTCGGTTTGAGTCAGCGGGAAGAATGTCGGGCTAAGATTGTACCATGGATTATCGGATTCCACTTGACCTGCAAGTTTGAAGGTTCCCGCGACAACTGCAGTATTGATGCGTTCAATACCGGCGATGCCTTCCTCAGACAAAGTCTGGAATTCCAATCCAAGACTGCGGATATGGCCGATTGGCATCGTTGCGCCCACAAATTGGCGCAAATAGTTGATCATGTTGCCACCGGCAAGCGAGTTCATTTCCGCAAGCGCTTCATCGCTCATTTTGTAAACTATATCGGTACCATAACTCAAAGTGCCGTCTGTGTAACCCACAGGTCCATAAAGATGGATTGTGCCGACGGAATCTGCACTCGAGTAATCATAGAGCTGGTCGACAAGCATCAAAGCGCGATTCAGTTTCGCCTGATTCGACTCAACATGTTTCGGAATGCCCCAAGCTTCGTTCTTCACTGAGCGTACAGCTTCTGTGAAATGGAAGTAGTTTCCATCTCCGAGCCAATCGACGACTGGTGGCAAGATCGCTTGGAATTTCAGATCCGCGTCAACGACACGT
>JBAZGL010000146.1:0-3557 GCA_041652855.1 Candidatus Izemoplasmatales bacterium | reverse complement strand
GGTTTGACCCGCATACTTCCATCCGCTTTGATAACCCGGATCGGGTTGGGTGTTGCGGATGCGGTACTTGTCGGACAACATCGCGTCGACGACGTTGATGGAAACAAGTCCGGTGGTCGGTTCATCGGAAAGGACATAGTAGTATTCGCTCTCACCTTGTACCGCGAGTTTGACGATGTATTGCATATACACATCGACGACTTCCATTTGGAAAATGACTGCTTGCGAAAAATCAAGCGCCAGCATCGGTGTTTGCACCCCACCGTAATTATCTAAAGAAGCATCGATGTTCCAAATCACGGCGAGATCATTCAAGCTGTCATAATGCACAGTCCCGGCCGGTGTCCCGCTGCCAAACATGCGGATATGCGCTGCCTCATAATGAATGGACTCGGTGTTCCAAACAGGAAAGGTCGGCTGGGTCGTGGTGGTGGATCTTGTCGTGGTCAAAGATGGTAATTGAGTCGTGGTCACGGGTGGTAATTGAGTTGTGGTCACGGGTGGTAATTGCGTGGATGGTGAGGTTTGTGTCCCCCCAGTCAACGAAGAATCATAAGTCGTCGGTGGTATTTGCGTCGTGGTGGGACTGGTAGTTTGGGTGGTAGGGTGCGTCGTGGATAGATCCGTGGTGTCGGCATTACAGCCCACAAACACGATCAAAATCAGCACTGCTAACCCACACATCATCATTTTTTTCATGGGGATCCCTCCTAGTAACAGATCACGCGCTTGGTCACGTAATCCACCAAGCCGCTCTGGGTCGTAATCACGATTTTCATTTCATAATCGGTATCCGGCAGCAAGCCTTTATCATAGGAAAACTCGGTGATCGGCACGCCTGAATACGCGAGAATATTGCCAAAATAGATATGCATCTCGGTAATCGGATCATCCAGCAAATGTTCGAAAGTAATTGGAATCACGCTGGATTGGGTGAGTTGGGCCCGAGTGGGAAGCAGGGTGTTCACGGCGGGTCTCAAGGAAGCGATCTTGTCTCCGTTAACAGAAATCTCTCCCGCTTCCAAATGATAGTTGCTTGAGGGGGGCAAAAGCACAAAAGCGATTCCGGACTGCGCTTCAACCGTTAGGGAGATACTGCCAAGCACATTGCGTGCAAGAATCTGATTGTGGGTCAAATCAAAAACATCATAGGCGTGATCAGGCCCAGCGAACCGCAGGGTCTGATCCGTGGCAGTGGGATTATATGCCAAGTAATAGGGGTAATCACGTTTGCCAAATGCATCGGTGACATTGAGATCATAGAGAATGAGCCCACTTGATTCTACCGCTTCTATCATCCCCGCATATCCGCCCAAAAACGCGGCACTGTAGAGGCTGAGATCGGAAGGTTGGTTGAACATCGCGGTGGCGTCGCCCATGGCGAGGCCATCGACACCGCCATAATGCCCGCGGAAACCTTCATAACAAATGCTTCCGTACAAATCATAACTCAAAAACGTCGTCATCGTTTGTTGGGACAAGGAATGCTCGGTCGGGAAAAAGAGCCGCGCATTCTGGTAGACATTATATAGATATTTGCCAATGGTATCCGTATACCTCGCATCATATTTCACAAGAGGTGCAAGCACGCTTGCGAGATGAAAGGTGTTCATCGAAAAAGCGTAATCTCCGGTTTGTCCCACAAGACCGGAAACTTGTTTCCCACCTAGGGAACCGCTCATGACCGACCATCCGGGACGGAAGGCGGAATCGCCTTCAAAGAGGAAATCGAGGAACTTGCCGACATCATAGTGGGTTCCATGGTAAAAATTCAGGATGGCGGCGATAAGCGGCGCGTAATCCGTCATCGCTTCATAATTGGGGTTTTTCTGATAGTCTTGAAAATAATCCAGCACCGCTTTGGCGCCATCAAGATAGGCTTCGTCCTGCGTCATCACATACGCGCTGTAGAAAAGGAAAGCCAGGCCGCCGTTAGGGGGTTCGATATGTCCACCGGTCACTGTGGGGGATTCCAGGGTGACGTTGTAGCCCACGAATTCGAAATCGACGGAGCCATCAGTCTCAAAATAGGGGAGTGCCTCCAGCCATTCATTTGCGCCATTGAGGACCATTTCGCGCATATACTCGGTTTCGGGATAGAGATCATAGAGCTTCGCAAAGAGAATCTGCGGAAAGATGTCATACCAGAAACTTTGGCCTTGAACCCCGGCGTTATGCACCAATTTGGAACCGGTATCGTAATGGGCGAGCATCATCTCGACGAAGTCGTAGGTGATCTCGCCATAAGTCCTATCGTCCATCACCAAACCCATGAGGCTACTTGAAAGCACCATCGCCAAAGAAGTGATCGCCTCACTTCCGGATGATAATACGCGGTTGTCGCCAAGATATGTCGGTAACCCGAATGTGCGTTTGAGATACCCACTCACCAACGGATCATAGAACTCGGGTTGCCGAGCTTGATCAATCCAAAAACCGATGGGCTGCCATGACTCGGGATCGTCCTGGATATAGGTCGGTTGCACTGCGTTGGGATTTTGTGCGAACGTGAAGACAATGTCATCCAACCATAAGGCTCTAGAGCGATAATCGAAATAACGGAAATCTGTGGTCTGGAGCGGATAATTATCTACGGTACGGATGATTTTGCTGGTTTGGCCTTGCGACAAAAGCAACGACACTTCAGTCGTGGTCGTTGTCTGGTCCGTCGTCGGAAGCATCGTCGTGGGGAGTTGTGTGGTCCAGGAAATGGTTGTGGGAATCAGGGTGGTTTGAGTGGTAGGAATCGGGGTGGTTTGGGTTGTGGGAATCACGGTCGTCTGTGACGTGGTTGAAACATCGGTCGATTGACCGACACAGGCGCTCACAGACCCCACCACACAGATTAACAATAATACCAACCATTTTTTCATTCTATCGCCTCATACATAGTCTATCATAATTTGTAAGAGTTTTCATCCGCATGGAAGCGGTTTTTAATGTGTTTTTAGGTTAATTTTAGTTAACAAACAACGTAGATTAGATTAAAAGTTAATATTATTCTTGACGTCGAGGTTAGAGATGTGCTAATCTTGCTTCGCAGGAGGCAATCAAATGAAAAAAATCACGCTTCAATCGATCGCCGATCATTTCGGCATCAGCAAGGTCGCGGTCCATAAGGCGTTGATCGAGCAAAAGGGCGTCAGCGACGCCTTGAGGATGAAAATTCAGGACTATGCCAAAATGATCGGCTACAAGACCAAAGTTCAAACCAAAGAGATGCGAAACAAACGCTTCCTGTTCTTTGTGAATCAGGATTTCTTCTTGACTTTGTCCGAGCAATATTACTCTACAATCTTCTATTTTCTCTCAGCCGAATGCAATAAAAGCAACAATCTCTTGCAGATTGCTTATTTGGAGCATGAGGCTACCTTAGAAAAGGTTAAAGCTGCCATCTCGACCTATAAGCCTGACGGCATATTTTTTGCCGGAGAAATCCGCGATGATATCATGAATTACATCGAGAAAATCACGATTCCGACGATTTTCATCGATTATTTCTCTCCGCTTTATGATTTCAATTACGTCTACGTCGACAATTATCATCTATCGTACCA
>JBAZGL010000145.1:0-3570 GCA_041652855.1 Candidatus Izemoplasmatales bacterium | reverse complement strand
AAACCGCGATGATCGACCCGTGTCTTTCAACGATCCGAGCATCGAACAGATGGTCTTAGCTTGAGCAAAATCATTTCCGCTGACAAAGATATCGATATCTTTCGGCACGATATCAAAACCACGTAAATAAAGTGCCATCGAACCGCCCAACCCCCAAAGCAACGCGTATGGGGCCATCGCTTCGGCGATTCTAATGAGCGTCTGTTTCACGATTTTTGCTTGAGAAGACGTTCGATATCAGGTGCAATGTCTATGGGTTTGATCGCAGGTTCATAACGTTGGACGACATTGCCCTGCTGGTCGACGAGAAATTTCGTGAAGTTCCATTTGATCTTGTTCGAGGGACACACGAACTTCTTGAAGACGCGTTTCAGAGGACACGGACTTTGTCGATTCTGCGTAGCATCCTTGAGATAGGTGAACAACGGATCTGCATGTCTGCCATTGACATTGATCTTGGCAAATGTCTGAAAAGTGACACCATACGTCGTCGCACAAAAATCGACGATTTCTTTTTCGGTGCCCGGAGCTTGGCCCAAAAACTGATTACACGGAAAATCGAGTATTTCCAGACCTTGTTTCTGATAGGTGGAATACAACGCTTGCAGCCCTGCATACTGAGGTGTATACCCACAACCTGTCGCGGTGTTGACGATAAGCATCACTTTGCCACGATAGGTTTCCAGTGGGACGGGTTTTTTATCTGAATCGAATACAGTCAAATCATATATGTGCATCATGTTCTCCTTGAGTTGAATGACATAGAAATAGTTTTGTTAACGGCACAGTCGGCTTGATCTCGGATTCGACTCAACACCCTTGATCGATTCAGCCATTTGATGCTTGGTGCGTTTTAATGTACTTTTTGACGCGTTCTTGGATGGCATCCCGAACCGTCCGGATGCGCTTAAGAATTGTGTCGTGATCCCCTTTGAACTCGGAAGGATCATCTATATCCCAATGATATCTATGGTATACTCCCGGTACAAACGGACAGCGCTCTTTGCTCGCGCCATCACATACTGTGATGAGATGGTCGAACGTCGCACCTGATCGGAGGACGTCGTCGACTGTTTTTGTTCGCGAAGCACTGATATCCAACCCGATTTCTTTCATTGCCTCGACTACGTACATATTGAGCTTTCCCGCTTCGAGACCCGCGCTTTCCGCGTGAAACCGCGTTTCACCCAAATGATTGACAAAGGCTTCTGCCATTTGGCTTCGGGCAGAATTGTGAATACAGACAAACAAGACTCGGACCATTTCCATCACTCCCATTCTTTAAACATATCGACATATACCGATGACAGACACCAAAGACCACTCGATACGCACGCATGATCGAGATGTGTGTGCTTCATCAACCGCTCGCTTCAGTCATGGCTGACAATCGAATCCTTCAAGTTGTGCAGATAAGATATCATCTGATCTATTTCATCACGGTTGAGGTGATGCGCACGCCATACACCTCGCTTCTCAGCCGTCGTCAAACCGGATTCACTCAGAATTTTAAGATGGTACGACAGCGTCGGTTGCGCGATATGAACTTGATTGATGAGGGTGCAACTACAACAATCACCCAAGGCGATATTCTCGATGATTTTTCTGCGTGTTTCATCGCTCAGTGCATGAAACAATTGAGAGAGTTGTGAATTCATCAGTACCTCCATACATAAGTAAATATGAATATAGATAACTGTCTATATTATAGATGTTGCATCATTCAAAGTCAATCATGCCGCCCTAAATCGCGATAAATCCAAAAAAGCGATTCAGCATACTCCGTCCATCCGGGCATCCGTCTGGTGTCGTGCATCTTCCATCGCTTATGTTCATCTATGGGTCAACCAATCAATACGACCTATGCGCCTGACGCCATGCTTGATGTCGGTGTATGAACAAATCTTTTCAATACCGTCAACGCCCTGATGGTAATCCATTTGCTGTCACCATCGCTTCTTTCGATGGGAATAAGCAAGCGATCACTGTTGTAGGTATTCTCGGCCTTCCATCGGCCCAACTCATTTTGCTTGGAAATAACAATCTGGACGGCATCATCCATCTGGCTCGCTTTGATGCCCAATCCGGTTAATATGTCGAGTATTTCCAAGATATCAGTCTGATACATCAAAGGAAATCCGAATCTGAGCCAACCCGGTTTTGACTTTTGCTTGAGATTATGGCTTTTTTTGTAAATATGGTGCATCAAGAGAAACTCCGTTGCTTTTTGAATGGTATCATTGATCTCTTTTGTTCTTCGCGCGAATGGTATAGCGCTCAAACCTTTGAGTGCCTTAACCACACCCATATGGCAAGTATGATGACCCCAACACATCTCATAGCGATCATACGGGGCAACTTGCGGGTCACTCGGAAAGCCATCATTGAAACGCATGAAACACGTCATCCAATCGATAGCTTTGCGCAATCTCGGGTCATCGAGATAGCCAAAGCGTATTAGGCACCAAACCATGTTTCCGGTCAAACAGGGAATGACTTCGGTGATTCTGCCACCCCCAGTCCTCACAGCTGTGTTTTGTGAAAAACCGCCATCTTGCCGTTCTTGGGCATTTTCAAGCAGATATTCACATTGTTCTTGGATTTGTGGTGTGGGTGTAGCCCCTAATTCCGCAAGTGTGATCAACGACCACACAAGTCCCTGATACTTGTGCGTATAAAATCTCGGGTACGTGCGAAGATATTCATTTTCTCTTTGCTTGAGCAACATATCCGGCACGATGCCAGTGCGCATGATATCTCGTTTGGCCGCTTGGACTTCTAGATCTTCATCTGGCCTATCCAAGATGTTCTTCAATGTGAAATAGCGTACGGACGGATTGTTTGCTTCTAACAACCAATCTGTTGGGTCTGCTTTAAGAGCCGATTTCCATTCTTCCATAGAAATTCCTTTCTGAGAAATGAGTGGGTGAAGCCATCTTTATTTCACCTAATTGATGATGGATGTGTGTGGGTACATCCGTGGATTGTGGCCTTATATTTTCTTATAATCGATATTCGCCTTTCTTGCTTGTTGGGTGAGCATTTTTGGACTGATTTCATACATCTGCCCGTCTTTGATAAACCGAGATGATGCTTGACGGAATGTGAAATCGACGTTTGCGGAGACGCATTCGGCTTGAATGTGCATGACCCAGTCAAAATCCATGGGTCTGGTGTTTTTGCCGGATTCGCCGCCCACGACAACCAAATCGATTCCCTGAAGATATTGCGAAATCGTCACGGGTTCAAGAAGCGGTTGACACACAATATTCTTGTGTTTGATCGGCAATCTCATGAAAAGCGATAATCGCTCATCGGCGCTTGTTTGATCTTCGACAGTACAAGACACAACGACATTTTCGTAGCCGTCATTCCAATCCGCGGGAATACACGATAAGAATCGGGTGATGCGCTTGGTCAAGAACAGAAATGTCAGATCACTTCTTTCCTTGATCATCTTCCAGCATTCCGTGCGCCAAACATCAGCTTCTTCAATTAGAAAATCGCTCTGAAAACACACGTAAACACATTGATTCGGCTTCATCACATACGTATTTTTCTTTTTTTTTT
>JBAZGL010000144.1:0-3604 GCA_041652855.1 Candidatus Izemoplasmatales bacterium | reverse complement strand
CATGTCTCCATCAACCGGGGTGCATGCCATCCACAGATTTTTCCTGAAGGAACGGCACATTTTCTTGAACATATGCTCTTTGAAGGCAACGGGGGTAACATATCCAAACGATTTGCTGAAGTCGGGGCGAATGTGAACGCCTTTACGACACACAATAAAACCGTCCTGTATTTTTCCACCACCAATGGCATCGTCGAACCTTTGATGTTGTTGTTTGATATGCTTTCGGATATCGCTTTTCCAGTCAAGGGTATCCGCAAAGAGCAATCGATCATCGAGAAAGAGATCATGTTGTATCACGATGATGTCGATCAACGACTCTATTACGATATATTGCAGTCGATGTACCATCATCATCCCATCAAGGCGGATATTGCCGGAACGAGTCAGTCCTTGCAACTGATTGACAAGAAGACGCTGCAAGATGCCTTCTCCATATTCTATCACCCTTCGCAATTGCATCTGGTTATCGGCGGGGACTTCGCGATCGAACCCGTGATCGATGAACTGAATCATCATCGGTACTTCCAACCGCGAGCGCCGTTGCCATTCATTCCCCTTTCTCCGGCGGAACCAGCTTCTGTCGTACATCCTTCAAGGGTCATTGCCAAGGATGTCAGAAATGATATCATGATGCTCGGCATCAAAATCCAAACCCCGTTGGCCTCATTGCGTGAGGCGATGTTGTTTGAGATCAAGGTATCAGTATTGATCGATTTGTTCTTCGACTTGTCCGCTAAGAACACCGCTTTGTTGCAAAGAAAAGCTTCTGTCAACAACACCTTCAGCCACGCGATATCGATTGCTCCGGATTATCAACATATCCTGTTTTATTTGGAATCATCCGAACCTGACACGGCCCGAACGCTCATGGATGAGATGGTGTCTAGGATGGCTTCAGAGCGGATCAATCGTGAAGCTTTGAAAAGAATCAAACGAAGAACACTCGGTGATTTCTTGCGAATTTTCGACTCGGTTTCGCACGCTGCTGCTTTGCTTGCGGAGTTGCACCGTGCGGGTGTGAAAGTCCAGGAGTTGATGCATACGGTTGATCGAGTTCATGAGGATGAAATCCGATCGTTGTCGCAATGTATCGCCAAGGCTCCACGCGCGTGGGTGCATTACCGACCCGACGATTCCGGAACGAGGTGATCATATGCCCGATCGAATCATTTTAAGAAAAAACGAAGCAACTCGGATCATGGCGGGGCATCCGTGGATCTATCATAACGAAATTGAACGCTTTGAAGGTAAAATCGTATCCGGTTCTATCGTCTCAGTGGTTGCGTATGAAGGTTTTTTTGTCGGAAAAGGGTTTCTGAATACGGCATCAAAAATCTTTGTCCGGATTTTGACATGGCAGGACGAGGTGGTCGATCGCGCATTTTTCAAGCAACGCATCGATGATGCCTTCTCATTGCGTCAACAAGCGGGATTCGAGAAGAGTTATCGCGCGTTCTTCGCCGAAGCGGACGGGATACCGGGATTCATCGTGGACAAGTACGATGATTATTTGGTGATTCAAATATTGTCATTGGGTGTTGAAAAACTGAAAACGATGCTGATCGATCTGCTCGTGGAAAGGTATCACCCCAAGGGAATCTACCAACGAGTTGATGAACATGTTCATGTCCTTGAGGGTTTGGTCTCAGAAGCTGGCGTCGTATACGGAACCGTCCCGGAATCGGTGGAAATCCAAGAAGGAGATTGTCGCTTTCTTGTAAATATCCGTGAAGGTCAGAAGACTGGGATGTTTTTGGATCAGTCGCGAAACCATTTGGCGATTAGAAAGTATGCAAAAGGGAGAACCGTTCTCGATTGTTTTGCGCATCTCGGTCACTTTGCAATCCAGGCAATGCATGCGGGCGCATCATCCGCCATCGCCATCGATATATCACCCTCTGCCATTGAGGGGATTGAACGGAATGCACGACTCAACGACGTGCCCGTCACAGTGATTCGTACAGATGTGTTCTCATTTTTGCGTGAAGAAGTCACACAGGGACATTCTTATGGTATGATCATATTAGATCCACCCGCCTTCACTAAAACCTCGGCCAAAGTCTCGCAGGCGATCCGAGGTTATAAGGAGATCAACGTCCAGGCCTTGAAATTGATCGAAGAAGGCGGCTACCTTGTGAGCGCGTCTTGCTCACAGCACATCCCGCTCAATACATTCATCGATATGATCCGACAAGCTGCGAATGATACCCACAAACGCCTGCAGCTTCTTGAAACGCGCACGCAACCCCAAGATCATCCTATCTTGCTTTCATCTCCGGAAACGATGTATTTGAAACTACTGATTATCAAAGTCACGTCCCTTTAGGAGGCTTGTATGCGAATTCAACACATCGAGTTCATCGTCAGCGCCGACCAAAAGCATCAGTTTCCCAAGGATCATTTGCCTCAAATCGTCATAGTCGGACGAAGCAATGTCGGGAAGTCCTCATTTATCAATGCCATGCTGAATCATCAAACCATTGCGAAAGTATCTCAGACACCCGGTAAGACGCGCCTGATCAACTTCTTTTTGATCAATAAGTCGTTTTACTTTGTCGACCTTCCAGGATATGGCTATGCCCGTGTCAGCAAAGATCAACTCGAGGTCTTTCGTCGCCGGATCGAAACGTTTTTTACGGAATCAAACTCACTCAGTCTAGGTATCTTGCTGCTCGATTCCAGAAGAACCCCGAGTGAAGATGATTTCATCATGCAGCATTTTTTTCGTGAATTAGGTCTTCCAATCATGTATATCCTCACAAAAGTGGATAAGCTTTCCAATAACGAACGCTTCGTGCAGATGCGTAAAATCAGATCCGCTCTTCATTTGTCCGAACAAGACAGTGTGCTCTTTTTTTCGTCGAAAACGAAATACCAGCGCGAAGCTATCTGGGATATGATTCTGCCTTATGTCACACAGGAGAGCGAGAAGCCATGAGTCAATTCTTATTCGATTCTTTAAGCGAGGAATATGATCAAACCGTTCAGGAATGCGATCGATTGAACTTGTTCCCTTTTGCAGGATACGAGCATGTACTCGATACGATCGCCTCACGCATCGTCGTTAGAAAAGATCAGCCATGTGCGAAGATTCTTGATTTGGGCATCGGAACGGCGCGATTGTATGAAAAATTGAACCCGGATACGTTTCGCCTTTGGGGCGTCGATTTTTCAGAGAAGATGTTGGAGCACGCACGGTTAAAATTTCCTCAATCCAAGATGACCCATCACGACTTCACTCTGGGTGTTCCCGAAGCGCTTCGGCATGAACGCTATGATTTCATCGTGTCGACTTATGCCATGCATCATCTCGACATGCAAAAATGGATTGGAATGATCAATCATTTGCTGACATTTCTTGAACCGTTTGGCACCATCTTGATCGGTGATATCATGTTTCCGACCGAGATGGATAAAAATCTGTGCCATGAGGCACACCATGATTATTGGGATGAGACGGAGCATTATCATGTGTTTGACGAAATCATCGAATTGCTCGATGGACACCTGGCACTCAGTTTCCTGAAGACATCGTTTTGTTCAGGTGTGATGATTATCGAGAATGTTCACGATAACGCTTTACAAATCGATGATTCTTTGC
>JBAZGL010000143.1:0-3618 GCA_041652855.1 Candidatus Izemoplasmatales bacterium | reverse complement strand
GCTTCCGCGATTGTGACGGGGTATTATCTTCTCGATTCCAATTTGACTTTGTACTGTTTTGAAATAGGATATGGTAGTAACGCAATGATCTTGAGTAAAGTTTCTGATCAATCCTGTGATGATCCTTTGGAAATTTCTATTTCACGAAGCGTAGTTAACAAATTATGGATAACACAAATCGATGATTCATCAGAAAACAAGATTGTGCTTTCGTATCTTGAAGAAGGATCGGTTTTTAACGGGAGGCTTGATACAGCAAAAATATATCTCAAGATCATGGGTGAGGGATATGCGAGTCAGGCATTAGAAAAAGTTGAATACGCGTATCAGTATCATTATGGAATTGCAAATTATGTAATGACTCAAGCGCAACACAAAAGCAACTATGCTTTAGATTCGAGTTATTCATCCATTGATAAAGCGTTGGTTCAATATGATTCCGATGGAAGATTAGCAAGCACGTATGAGTTCACGGATAAAGTTGGCAAAGGCGTTGATTATCAATACAATACAACGACGAATAAAATTTCAGGTATCAGCACTTGGTATCTCACCCCCACAAATACCGTTTCCGAACTCACTTATGCTTACGGAGAAAAACGCACGAAGATAACGGATCAAGACAATCATTTTGTGATGATGAAGTTTGATGATTACGGCCATACGACAAGCATTTTCGATGATAGAGGGAATAGCGAGTCATATGCATATTTGAATTTGTTCAATTCGATTGCGGACAATGGCGCAATCTATACCTATCTTGATGGAACACCAAACTATGATAACAACCATAAGTTGGTTCTTGCATCCGGACCACAGATAACAGACATCAATCCACTGATTAATCCAGGATTTGAATTCAATTTATCTCAAACATATGCCGGATGGAGTGTGGAAAAGGATAGTTATTCTATCTCGTCTGCACAAAGAACCACCACAAATAAGAAGATGGGCGCGTATTCGATGCGGCTGCGCGCTATAGGTGGTGGTTGGGTGCATGCGCAACAATCATTAGTACTTGACGCAGGAACTTACACCTTATCGGGATATGTGAAAAATGCAACATTTGATTCGGGGAGTACAATTGATGTGTATATGGATATTTTCGGCGCATCATATTCCAGCGAAATTCAACGAGTGGCTAACGATGGTGTCTGGAGATATACGGCGATGTTTTTTGTTATAGAAAATGACAATACACTCGTGACGGTCCAACTCGTCAATGAAGATGACGGATTTGCATACTTTGATGGAATACAAATCAGTAAGGGGTTCACAATGAACCGCCTGAATGCGCTTGAAAACGCTTCATTTCAAGATTCTGACGGACTGGTTCTTTATGGCTGGGCGATGAGTGATTCAAATGTGGCGCGTTGGTCAAACACCTTCACGGGTGAAAATCTCTCATCTGTTCTCGGGTCACAAGGCATCAGAATCATTGGATCTGGCACGGTGAATCGCTATGCGCAAACGGAGATTGGCAGATATCTAGATCTTTCGAATTTGCCGGGAATACTTACTGTAGGCGGTTGGGGGAAGGCAGAAAATGTTGTTACTTCAATCATGCCAGGCGATAACTATCCGCGTCATTTTCGAATCCGCGTTGATACACTTGATGCTTCAAGCGAGGTTCTGGATTCACAATACATAACGTTTGATTCCTCAATATCAGGCTGGCAATATGCATTCGCCGAAGTTGCTATATCGTCTATGTGTACACAGATCAATCTCTATTTGGAGTTTCAAGGTGAAGGCAAGGTTCAATTTGATGCCATATCGGCCAATTTTGAAACGACTTTTACGCGCTATGAATACGATGAATTCGGTCGAGTAACAGGCATCCGTGAGTCGGGCGGAATCACCAGAACATACCAATATCCAGATGAATTCACTCGGATTCCAAGTACAGTCTTAGCGAATGGGGTAGCAACAGAGATCACGTCTGATGATACGAGAATCCTCTCACTCGAAGGGACGAATGCAACCATAAACTACGTCTACAACGACTTTGGACAAATCACGGAGATACGTATTGGCGACAGCTCGAATTATAAAACCACCACCACATTCTCATCTGAGCACGACTCACAATATGTCGCTTCCACTACAAATGCATTTGGAGAGACCACCTCTTATACAACCGACATTTTAACTGGGCTATTAAGTTCCATTGAAGACGCTAGAGATCACATCTCGTCCTACGCGTATGATGATAGAGGAAATCTCATCGAAACACTTGCACTAAATGAAAGCGAAACGCTTCTCTCTCACGCTGCCTATCTATATGACGCCAACGATCGAATCGTCAAAATCTGTTTGGAATATGACGACCTCGAACTGCCAACATATTTTTATGAAATCACGTATGATGACTTTAATCGCATCTCACAAGTATCGGTCAACACTTCCGCATTAATGAATTATACTTACCGAGCGGATAACGGATATGGAATGATGCAAATAACAAAACAAACTTATTCTAATGAAGATTACATTGTGTTTTCATATGATAACGAAGAGAGAGTTTCGGAAATCCAATTTTTTGATTCTGGAAATACAAACACCGTGACATATGCCTATGAATATGATCAAAAAGGTGCGCTTGCAGTATACTCTGAAAGTCGGTCAGGCATATTGACTTCTAGAGAATACTATGCATATGATCTGTATGGCAGATTATCGCAAATGACAGATGAATCAGGGAATGTGATCAAATACACATATGACGAACAAGGCAACATCCACAAACTTGCGTTTGTGTGTGAAGATTTTACAAGTGTTACGACTTATGATTTTGACGCACAATCCGATATCGCAGAAACCAGTTATACAACGCTAAATGGATCCCAAGTATCAAAAGCATTTGAATATGAAACAAGCGCTTTGCACCGACTGTCCTATATCCGCCTCACCATCGGTAGTCTCAATATCAAACAGAAATTCACATACTCATTCTCACGGCCGCGGATCACAGAACTCTCGTTTGATATCCAAGAGGATGGTGTAATCGATAGCAAATACGGCTATTTGTATGACAAACTCGGGAATATCATTCAGGAATCTTTTTATAAACGCGTAAGCGGGAATCTACAACTTGTTCAAGAAAGCTATTATGAATATGATGCACTCAACCAATTAGTAGCAGAAGATGTATGGTTGTTTTCAGGCACAAGTTACACCCATGTCTATGAATATGATGTTCGAGGCAATCGCACAGGGACCTATCGCTATGCGTTCGAGTATCGCAAAAATGGCCTCACCATTCCCGAAGCTTCAGCGCCCACCAACGAGGGAACCGTCGTGGTTACTCCCTATTACAACGGAAACGAGATAGAGAACACCTTATTTCCCGTGTGGTTGAATATCACAACACCGTGTCCGCCCATAGATTTAAAGACAAGTCAAGGAAATTGGTATTATGGTATTACCCCCGATATCATCTCTTCAAACTTTGATGGACAGCGCAAAGGCTACTATTCTGTCACCTATCGAGTGGTATTAATGGTGTCTGAAGGCAGTATCAATTGTACTTTCACAGCGCGCTTTTCAATTGGCTCAATTCATTCAGAGCAAGGAACCAGCACTAACTATTCGATTTATGTTTATGATGACACGTGG
>JBAZGL010000142.1:0-3638 GCA_041652855.1 Candidatus Izemoplasmatales bacterium | reverse complement strand
GATTCTGAGTTCAACCCGTGTTTCGAGTGTCATGATTGTCAGAGAGTCGATAACAGAACGCATCCGAATCTGTTTTACATCGCCGCTGAAGGCAGTCAAATCAAAAAGCGACAAATCAAGGATTTGCTCGTGGAATTCTCCCGCGCATCGGTAGAACGCGGTCCGCGCATCTATATTATCGACGAAGCGGAAAAACTGAATCAGGAGTCTGCGAACACGCTCTTGAAGACGATGGAAGAACCCACATCAGAAATCTATCAATTCATGATCACTTCCGAAATCAATGGCATGCTGAAAACGATCATTTCGCGCGCCCAATGCTTACATTTCCGACCGATCGATAAACGCATCATCCGGGAAGAACTCCTTCAACAAGGCTATATGCCCTTTATCGCCAGTGGTTTTTCTGAGTATGTGAGTAGCTCAGAACACGCTGTTGAACTGATGGCAAACTCAAACTATCTCGAGTCATTGGAATTGGGGCGAACGCTATTCCATGCGCTTGAGAACCGAGAAGAATCGGTGATTCTTTTGTTCCGATCCCATCAGCACATCGTTTTTTCACGCCCAGAGGTGACGGATTTTTTCTTGACGATTTTGGTTCTCTTCATGAAAGATATCCTCAATCAGAAGATCCATTACCATGATCTGATCGTATTTTCATCCGAGGCGGGGTTGCTCGAGCGTCTTTCGGGAAGAATCAGCCAAAAGAATATTGAGATGCTCATCGAGAAAATGCTTGGACTTAAGAGCAAATTACGGTATAATATCAACACTTCGCTAGCATTTGACAAAATACTAGCAGATTTGGAAAGAGGTTTTAATCTATGGAACATCAAGTAGTGCCGGTTCAGTTTGAACGGCTTGGTAAATGTTATTATTTCGCGACGAATGGTTTGAATCTGAAACAAGGTGATTCCGTCGTCGTCGAGACGGTCAGGGGCATCGAGCTCGGGTCGGTGTATCAAGATCCGAAGTTTGTGGATGAATCCGAAATCGTCGCGCCATTGAAACCGATCATCCGCGTGGCGAATGAACACGACGTGTTCACGCAAAGAGATAACGAGAACTATCAACCCACCGTCTTTAAAATTACGCAAGAATACGTGAAAAGGCATCAACTCGAAATGAAACTGCTGAATTCTGAGTTCACGCTCGATCGCGCCAAATTGATCATTTATTTCACCGCGGAAGGGCGCGTCGATTTTCGTGAGTTGGTCAAAGATCTCGCCAACGAATTTCATGTGCGCATCGAACTGAGACAGGTGGGAGCACGCGATGGCGCTCGTGTATTGGGTGGCATTGGTCCGTGCGGATTGATCACGTGTTGTTCTTCCTTCTTGGGCGAATTCGAGCCCGTATCAATCAAGATGGCAAAAAATCAAAACTTATCCTTGAATCCCAGCAACATATCCGGATTGTGTGGCAAATTGCTGTGTTGCATCCACTACGAGGATGACAATTACAGCTATTATCGCCAAAAGATGCCGAAACTGGGCTCTTACGTCAAAACAGACGATGGCAAAGGCAAAGTGACACAACTCAATTTTGTCACGATGACGGCGAAAGTCGATTTTGATGGAGGAACCAGTGGGTTCTATCACGTGGATCAGATGCGATTTCGTGAAAAAGCTATGGATGAGGAATTGGATGTCAATGGCGATGAACTCAAGGATCTTGAGGAGTAGCAGGAACCATCGTGGCGGTTTTTTCTGAAGAAATACATGATTTGCTCAGCGTGGGCGGTTTGAAGATCATTCAAACAGAAGGCGTTTTGCGTTTGACACTCGATGCTTTTTTGCTTGCGGATTTCATCCATCCCGGGAAACGCGTGAAGCAAATCATGGACTTGGGAACGGGGCTCGCACCGATTCCGTTGATCTTGAGTTTGAAAACACAAGCGAAGATCGTGGCGATCGATATCCAGGAACAACTGGTCACTCTCGCACAAAAAAGTGTTGCCCTGAACCATTTGACGGATCAAATTGTGATTATGAAGGACGACATCCGTGTCGTCCATTCTCATTATCCCCCCGCTTCCTTTGACATCGTCACGTGCAATCCGCCTTTTTTCCGGCCGCATGAGCAATCGCAGATGAGCGAGGCGGAAGCGGTGCGCATGGCCAAACATGAAATCACGATCGATTTTCCCACGATCGCGAAACAGGCGAAACGCTTGTTGAAAAATAGAGGAAGTTTTTACTTCATTCATCGCGCCGAACGATTCGAGGAAGTCTGTCGGATGCTTGAGAAAGAATGCTTTAAACTCAAACGGATCCGTTTTGTCCATTCGCGGCCGAATCAAAGCGCGATCAGCGTGCTGATAGAGGCCGCAAGCATGAGTCCCCCAGGCGGTTTGACCGTCATGGAACCTCTGTATATCTATGATCGGACGGGAGCATACACCGAGGAAGTATTGGCTATATTTCGTCAGAAATCAGGTGAGAACGATGTTGAGAAAGACGCATTACCAAGATAATCAGAGTGCACTTATTTTGATACCCAGCCCGCTTGGAAACCTGGAAGATATCACCTTGAGGGCGATTCGCACGCTGAAAGAAGTGCCAATCTTGTATGCGGAGGACACGCGCGTCACAAGGATATTGTTGCAGCATCTGGGCATTGAACGCCAGATGATGAGTCTTCACGATCACAATGAGACTGAAATGACCGCAGACATCATCCGCCACCTCCAATCAGGAAATAGTGTCGGGTTGATCAGCGATCAGGGCATGCCGCTCATCAGCGATCCCGGGCATTATCTTGTCCGACACGTTCAGGAAGCGGGATTTCCGGTGGTTTGCCTTCCGGGGCCCAGCGCGGGTCTCACCGCGTTGGTCATGTCGGGGTTGGCGCCGCATCCACACCTTTTTTATGGTTTTCTGAACGCGAACAAAGGCAAACGCACAACGGAACTTGCCCAGTTGCAATACCGTAAAGAAACCTTGATCTTTTATGAGGCTCCGCACCGTATTCAAGCGTTGATGGTCGATATGGCCGCATACTTTCCGAGGCGGAAAGTCGTTGTGGTACGCGAAATCAGCAAGAAATTTGAAGAAGTGATTTTCGGCACCCCCGAGGAGCTACAAGGTCTTTCGGATCTGAAAGGTGAAATCGTGGTCGTCGTCGAAGGCTATCAAGAGTCCGGGTCGGATCAAACCGTGAACGAAACCTCCAAGTGGGTTGAACACGAAATAGCTCAAGGATTATCAGAGAAGGATGCCATTCGTAAGGTGGCTCAATTGACGGGAATCGCAAAAAACAAAATCTATTCAGAGTACTTGGAAAATAAGAAACAACAATGATATAATGTGATAACGAGGGAGGCGGTTATATGGCAAAACTCGCATGTTTGCTCACGAACGGCTTTGAAGACATCGAAGCTTTGGGGACGGTTGCTTTGTTGCGACGCGCCAATATCGATGTTGATTTCATCGGCGCAATGGACGAACAGACCGTGACGGGGACGTTCAAAACCAGGATCATGGTCGATCGACCTTTGAAGGCGTTGGATGTGACGTACTATGACGGAATCTTCATCCCGGGCGGAAAACAAGCGTATGTCCTTGCGGAAGACCCACGTGTATTGCAATGGGTCCACACATTTCATGATCAAGGCAAATGGCTCTTCGCCATCT
>JBAZGL010000141.1:0-3728 GCA_041652855.1 Candidatus Izemoplasmatales bacterium | reverse complement strand
TCAATAAATCTTCTTCGATATGGCTATCGATACCCAGAATCTGGCGGACATATTTATAGGCCAGCGAATCGCTGGGATCCTCATACAATACCTGATGCGTGATCACCGTGGGATGCAAGCCTTTGATGACGGGGATAATATGTGTCTCAATCGCAAAATGGTTGAGATCCACGCCAAGATAAAAGTGGGGGAAGACCGTTTGTACATGTGCAATCAACGTCTGGGTCCTGGTCAGATCCTTACTCCATAACGCATGGTAAAAATCACCGTTATCCACCAAAGCGATCGCGATGACTTCTTCCATCTTCGATGGCACCGATTCAAGGCGGGTTTTCTCTTCGCTCAAGGCAAGCTTGGATGAAATCTCAATCAATTGCTGATACCCCTTGAGACTCTTGGCGAACAAAAGCACGCCCTGCTCCTGAATCAAATCCGATTTAATTGTGATCATCACGCCCAATAGCGGTTTGATGTCATGCTTTTTACAGGCGAGATAGAATTTGATCAAGCCATGCATCCGATCACAGTCCGCCAGACCCAATGCATGATATCCCATTTCTTTCGCGCGCGCGACTGCGCGTTCGATGTTCAGCACGCTGCCATTGAACGAATAACCGGATTGGAGAAATAATTCAAAATCAACCACATTTATCACCGGTTTGATTATAACACGTCGCACAAAGTCGTGAAAGGTCTTATTTCTTTTTCAAAGCAATCACCAGCCCAAGGGCAACAAGAAGAATAAAGCCAAAGGGCAAATATTTCAGCCATTCGGGATTGATGATCGTATCATTTTTGATGATTTCAAAACGATATGTCCGATAGATGTCCCCATCCAGATAGAGAGCAATCTCGTGAATGCCCTCTTGCTCGATTAAAGCGTGATCCTCGATCATTTCGCCATCCAAAGTCGCTACGCAGTTGAACCAAATCTCTACTATATCTTGATAGATCGCATCCTGAATTACGCCATAGACTTCGGGTAATATGCGAAATGACACGTGTTTTTCATATCCTCCCACGCCATACATCACGATCTCATGCGATCCCGCCGCAACAATGTAGCCTCCATGATATACCTTTTGGTCTAGCGTCACCATATGTGCATTCGATAAGATTTCGACGATTCCAGCGAGATCCACTCCCTCCTCGATTCCTTGCAAATAAGGATGGATGGTGAAAAACCACATTTTTTGATACTCTCCCGGACCTTTCACCTCAAAACGATGATATCCGGGACTTAGAATGGGGCTACCGGATATATAGTTTTGGCCATTGAGCACCAAATCTCCCGCGCAATGAATCTCTATGGGATCATCGTATTCCCCCCACATTTCCACGCCTGTCGGGTGGGCCTCGATAGTGGTTTGAAAGACGTGTTGATAGCCGGGAGAGCGGATCTCGATATCATAGTGTCCCGGAATGGTGAGTTCGATGTGTTCCACTTCTTCCCCGTTGATCCGGGCCAGCCCACTGTATTGATACACAAATAATTCATCATAAACTCGACTAACGTATGGTTCCGAAACCACGGAGAATGCGGCGTCGAACCACGCGCCCTGGTGGGTGTTGCCGATGTACAGCCGACATCCATGATTCGCGAACACATCATACGCGCCCGATGCTTCCCACACAAGTGTCAATGCATGATCTTGATACACGTGGGCGCGCAACACGAGATAATCCCGATTCAAATCGAAGATATCGCCATAGTTCGTCTGGGATAACACGATAATGATTCCCTCTTCCATTTCTGCGAGAAACACGAAACGATCGTCATAACCGCTGTCATACACCAAGGTATCGATGACATGCTTGTTGGAAGCATCAGATACTGACACATAGGCCGAAGTACGACCATCCTTAACGGATTGATAAGAGCCATACTCGTAATATACCCCTGCGCTTGCATAATTCCCTTCACGCACAAACCCCGCATCATCTATCTTCTCAGAAGCAACCATCATCATAAATAATCCGGAACACAACCAAAGTAACTTCAAAAAAACCTCCCCCTTCCGTAGTCATACTACGCGGGGGAGGTCTTTAATCCATTATCTTATTGACACAAACGCAAAGTATCACGCGCGATCATCACTTCTTCGTTTGTCGGAATCACATAAACTTTGATTTTCGAGCGATCAGTCGAAATCAATTGTTCTTTACCTCTTGTCTCATTGCGCTGATCATCGATCTCTGCGCCCAATACATGGATCCGATCAATGATATTTTTCCGTGTTGATGGCGCATTCTCTCCAATACCGGCTGTAAACACAATGGCATCCGCACCACCCATATACACGTAATAGCTGGCTACGTAATCCGCGATTCTCTTGGCTTGAATATCAATCGCAAGCTTGGCGCGATGATTGCCTTTTTCGCTCTCCCTCACGAGATCGCGCGAGTCGGATGAAATACCCGATACACCGATATATCCCGATTGTTTGTTCAAGATATTGGTAATCTCTCTGGCTGATTTATGCTTTTTCTCCATCATATACTCGATCACTGCTGGATCGACATTGCCCGAACGCGTGCCCATTGGAATTCCCTCTAGCGGCGTGAATCCCATCGACGTATCGACTGACCTGCCTTGCTTGACTGCGCAAATCGATGCACCATTGCCTATATGGCATACAATCACATTGATCTCCGAAGGTGATTTGCCCATGATGCTGGCCACGCGCTCCGAAACATATTTATGCGATGTGCCATGGAACCCGTATTTGCGTACTTGATAACGTTCATACCAATCATATGGAGCGGCGTACAAAAATGCTTCCTCAGGCATCGTCTGATGGAACGCGGTATCGAACACGCCCACGTGTTTCACATCAGGCAATATTTCTTTGAATGCCTTGATTCCTGTGAGGTTGGGTCCGAGATGCAACGGTCCAAGATCGATAATGCTCTCTAAAACAGCGATTTCTTTATCGGTGATGACCGTCGATTCCGTGATGACGCTCGCACCATGGACGACCCGATGACCGACACCGTTGATTTCTGAATACGAATGAATGATTTCGTGGGCGATCAATTTCTCCAACAACATTTTGACCGCGACGCTGTGGTTGTCGATATCCACGACCTCTTCGATCTTATCACCATTAACTTTGATTGAAAATACCGAATCCTTCATGCCGATTCTCTCGACGATTCCGCTCGTAATCACCCTTTCGTCGGGCATCTCGAGAAGTTGAAACTTGAGTGATGAACTGCCGGCGTTTACCGCCATGATTTTAGCCATTATGATTATCCTTTCGTATATGATCTTCAAACCATTGATGAATCCGATCCATGACCATGCTCATGGCTTCGGTATCGGTAAATGAAGGTATTTGAGCGAGTAAAAATGTATCGGGTTTCTTTAACAAAGTCTTTTTGCGCAATATCAATATGCTCTTGAGTCGTTTCACGAATAGTTCCTTAGGGAGTTGAATGAGACCCAAGGGGTCATATGTCTCGAGCGTCAGCTTCTTGAAAGCGGTTTGATGTGCTTCATCAAAGAAATCCTCAAACACAATTGCCAAGACAATGGCTCCTTCTCGAAGGTGCGTGTGGTGAAAATGAAGCACCTCATATGCCCATTCCGGTTTATCGTCCGCTTCAGCGGGAAAATCAGAAACCATCACGTCCGCGGTCAAATGACGAAAAGTCATCGTATCCTGACAATAAATCTGATCCTCATACTCCAACATACCCATCAGTGCGCGAGATCGGAAGAGCAC
>JBAZGL010000140.1:0-3735 GCA_041652855.1 Candidatus Izemoplasmatales bacterium | reverse complement strand
GAAAATACGATTTTCTACCAGAAAACTTCTGTTTGGAGATCATCGATTACTACACCATCATCAAAAGTACCGTTGCGATGCAAAATCTGGCCGATTTTCGCAGATACGGATTTCGAGTCGCCATCGACGATTTCGGGGAAGAATTCGAAATCATCGAACAAATGGCGCAAATCAAAGCCAGTATCATCAAGGTCAACCGAGAGCACACACTGAAAATGATGAATGGGTTTGAGGAGACCGACCGGATTATCCGCGTCATTCAAGAAGCGAACAAGAAACAGAAAATCGTCATCGCCGAAAGTATTGAGAATGAAGAAATGATCCGGAAAATGATCAAAACCGAGGTAAGATTCATGCAGGGGTATTTTTTCAGCCCCCCGAAATCCGCACAGGATATCGGTGAGATTCTGAAGAAGAGTCCTTGGAGCATGGACGAGTTCAGTCGCTTTGCCGATTAGCGTTCAAAAAACAAAAGCACTTTCGCCATTTTAATGGGAAAGTGCCTTTTTTTCGGAATAAATACCATTATCCAGGATTTTCATGGCCGCATCGACGACATGATCGATCTCGCTTTCCTGCACCTTGTCGCGAAAGAGGATTTGCAAGCCGACGAAGTTGGCGATGCCCATCAGGACGTAGGATAGGGTTTCAAGGTCGAGATCCGGACGGATCTCTCCAATTGCGACGTGTTTTTGGAGATGGTACATGTATGACTCGGCAAACGACTGATAGTATTCCTGAAAGATTTTCGAATCGATGAACAAGGACTCCCAAATGACTTTGTAGGCCAAGGGGTCCTGCTTCACATACATGATGAAGGCTTTCAGTCCTTCTCGCTCGATGCTTTTGCGATCCTTGAGACCTGAGATCGCCTGCGATGAGGCTTGACGGATCTTATGCCGATATTCGTTGAGCAAATAGAGGTACAGGGCCAGTTTGTTATCGAAATAGATGTAAAAAGTACCCGCGGCAACTCGGGACTTTGCAATGATGTCATTAATAGAGGTGGCTTGAAAGCCGTTGGCGGAAAATAGTTTCCTTCCGGTGCGGATGATTCTTTTAAACGTTTTTTCGCCGATTTTCGTCTTCGGCAAGCGGAAACCGTTTGTAATCATGTATCATCACCTGCTTTCATTGTAAACGATACAGAGCGCTTTTTCAATACAATTATGTCCATAAATGATCGATTATTTCTTGGTTCACTCATATGAACAATGATTCAGCTTCAAATCATCTGTTAGCGTTTACATACATAATGGCGATTTTTGGCGATTTTCAGGCTCATTATTATATTTAATGCGAGAGATGGGGGTTTATGAATATTTCGTTAACGCGTTTTTTTTGAGTGAAAGCGCTTGACAAATAAAGATTCATTCGCTAAAATGAGGGCGAAACATGAATAAATGTTCATATTGATGTATCATGGATTCGGGCAGTTCACTCACGCGAAAAGATCAGGCGGGAAAAAGAGCCCTTTTCAGCGTTGAAGAAGATAATAGGAGGAAATAGAAAGTGATGCAAAAGGTGTTTATCGTCGGAGCAAAACGGAGCCCCATCGGAGCGTTCATGGGGACACTCAAGGATCTTCATCCAGCGGATTTGGGCAGTGCGGTACTGACCCAACTGCTTCAAGACACACATGTGCCGTCAGACAAAATCAGTGAAGTCATCGTCGGCAACATCCTACCTGCGGGAAACGGACAAGGGATCGCGCGTCAGATCGCGATTAAGTCGGGCATTCCCGAATCGGTTCCGGCGTATGCCGTGAACATGGTATGCGGGTCGGGGATGAAAGCAATCATGAATGCGCACAACGGGATTCAAGCAGGTTTTTCTGACGTGGTTGTGGCCGGTGGCATTGAAATGATGAGCCGCGCACCCTACATCGTCTCCCATAAGATTCGCGAAGGCGTCAAGATGGGGAACTTGGAAATGTCAGATCATATGATCGATGATGCGTTGACCGATGCTTTTGGCAAAATGCACATGGGTATCACCGCGGAAAACATCGTCTCTCACTACGGCATCAGTCGCGAAGCGCAAGACGCTTTCGCGTTCCATTCGCAGGAAAAAGCGATTTCAGCGGTGGATGCGGGTCGATTCGATGATGAAATCGTCCCGATAGAGATTCAAACACGGAAAGAAACAATTACTTTTGCCCGGGACGAATATCCGAATCGGGCCACTTCGCCGGAGAAACTCGCGAAGCTCAGACCCGCATTCAAAAAAGACGGGTCGGTCACGGCTGGAAATTCATCGGGCATCAATGATGGTGCGAGCTTTACCATCATCGCTTCGGAGACGGCCGTCCATCAATATCAATTGCCGGTGATGGCTGAAATCAGAGCCATCGGCCAGGGCGGCGTGGATCCGAATGTTATGGGCATGGGTCCGGTACCCGCCATTCGTCAAGCTCTGAATCGTGCGGGGTTGAAACTATCCGATATCGAACTCATCGAGTTGAATGAAGCATTCGCAGCACAATCCATCGGTGTCGTTCAAGCCTTGTCCGAGGAACATGGGATGACAGTCGATGAGATCATGAGCCGGACAAATGTCAATGGCGGTGCGATCGCTTTGGGCCATCCGGTCGGTGTATCGGGCAATAGGATTGTGGTGTCCTTGATTCATGAAATGATCAAACGAGATCTTCATATCGGTCTTGCGAGCTTGTGTATCGGTGGCGGTATGGGAACCGCCATCATCATCCAAAGATAAAAGGAGCGTAATCGTATGAAACTGAAGGACAAAGTTGCCGTCGTGACCGGCGGTGCCAAAGGTATCGGCGCGGAAATCGCCAAAGCATTCGCACGTGAAGGCGCGATCGTGATCGCGGTTGACATGGGTGAAATGACGTATGAAATGGAAAATGTCTTCTTTTATCCGTTGAACGTGACGGATGTCGAAGGCTGCAAAACCTTTTTTCACACCATCGTAGAACAGTATCAACACATCGATATTCTCGTCAACAACGCTGGTATCACTCGTGATGCCATGACGCGGAAAATGACGGATGAACAATGGAACCTCGTCCTGGATGTCAATCTCAAAGGCGTGTTCAATCTCGGGCGCTATATCGGCCCGCATATGGAAGAAATCGGTGGTGGTTCCATCATCAACATTTCTTCGGTCGTCGGCGTCTTCGGCAACATCGGACAAGCCAATTATGCGGCGTCCAAAGCAGGTTTGATCGGTTTGACGATGACTTGGGCCAAGGAATTTGCCCGCAAAGGAGTACCGGTCCGCGTCAATGCGATCGCTCCGGGCTATGTCATGACCGACATCTTGAAGACCGTTCCTGAGGATCTGCTTCATTCCTTTGCGCAGATGACGATGCTCAAACGCCTAGGTGAGCCGGAAGAAATCGCCAGTGTCGCCTTGTTTCTTGCTTCAAGCGATGCCGCATATATCACCGGACAAACCCTGAACGTCAACGGCGGCATGCGCCTGTAATACATCCTATCTGAAAGAAGTGAGATTATGATGATACCGACCGTTGGGATCGTCGGTACCGGCATTTATTTGCCAAACAAGCGGATGAGTGCCCGGGAGATCAGCGAAGCGACCCAGGGAGTATGGACCGAAGCAGCGGTCATTGAAAAATTGGGTATTCGGCAAAAAACACTGCCGAGCCCCGAAGACGGCACCCAGGAAATGGGTGTTTTCGCTGCGCTGGATGCCTTAAAGAATACAGGGATGGATCCCAAAAAAATCGATGTCATCTTATGTGTCGGT
>JBAZGL010000139.1:0-3761 GCA_041652855.1 Candidatus Izemoplasmatales bacterium | reverse complement strand
ATACATTTGATTCACCCCTTACCTGAATCGAAACAGGTTCATTTATGTATAAGTATTATATCACAAAACTATTTGCTTTGCGATAGGATTTTTTGTTAGATTTGTTAAATCGTCCGGCGATTCTCGATCGCCTTAACAAGCGTTTGGTCATCCGCATATTCCAAGTTCGCACCCACTGGCACACCATATCCGATACGGCTGATCCGAATGTCCGTATTTTTCATGACTCGATGGATATACATGGCGGTCGATTCGCCTTCTTGAGTTCCCGACGTCGCGATGATGACTTCCGATATCGGTTGCTCATGCAGGCGTTCCCATAATTTCTTGAGATTCAACTCGTCCGGTCCCACGCCGTCCATGGGTGACAATGCGCCGTGAAGCACGTGATACACTCCTTTATACTTGCCGGATCGTTCAATAGAAAATACGTCCTTGGGAGATTCCACGACAATCAAGGTGTGTGGGTCGCGACTCGGATCCTGGCAGATGGCACAAGGGTCAATATCCGTGAGGTGTCCACAAATCATACACCGTTTGATCGTTTGTTTGATATGGGATACATGCATCGCAAACGTTTCAAGGTCCTCTTGAGACCATTTATCCAAAGTGAAAAGCGCGTATCGTTCAGCGGTTTTCCGTCCGATACCCGGATATCTCATAAAATCAGAAATGAGCTCCTCGAGCGCTTGCGGGTAATTCATCAAAACATCCCGGGAAATTTCATTCCCTGCGCAAGCGATCCCAACGTTTCTTCCGTTTCACGATCGACTTTCTTAAAAGCATCATTCAATGCAGCGACGATTAAATCTTGAACCATTTCGATATCGTTCAAATCCACTTCGTCTTTCTTGATTTCGATAGAGAGAACCTCTTTAGTCCCTTTTACGGTGACTTTGACGACCGATCCGCCGGCTTGTCCGTAAAAAGTCGATGCATTAATCTCCGCTTGTGCTTTCTTGAGGTCTTCTTGCATTTTTTGGATTTTCTTGATGACTTGCGGGTTGATCACCATCATCACTCCCTATGATTATTTTTTAACTTTGACAATGTCGCCAAAGATATTCAAGGCATCTGCTACAATCTTTTGTTCTTTCTCGACAACCGATTCACTTTCCTCGGTGGAGACATCTCTCAGTTCGGGGCATACGATCGGCGATAATTTGATGTCCCTGCGTCCCTGACGCCATAGAGTGGCAAACTCTTCGGCGATTGAAGAGAATACATCCTCGGGCAATGCGATATAGTCGATATCGCGGCCAAACGCTTTGTTCAGCGCTTCTCTGACCATTGATTTTATGGAAGGCTTCATCATCTGATTACAAATTCCGGCACTGGAAAATGTCACCACAATCTTATCGAACGAACTTGCGACGACCGTTCCGTTGGTAAATCCTTGGACATATTGTTGCCCCGCGTTTGATACGCTCACGCGGCTTAACCGATTCCAATTGTTTGTTAAATATATTTTATCTTCTCTGTTACCATTATTCAGGACGTCTTCCACAAATTCGATTCGGTAGGTGTGGGTTAGATCAAGAAAGCTATTGCTCGGTGGAGAGACCGCGGGCTCGTCTGTGATATCCGTCGATTCTTCCACTTCCGTTTCTTCATCGATGATGATGTCCTCATCGATGAACGGATCTTGTTTCATCTCTGGTTCAAGTATTGGCGAAGGCGCGCTCTTGGGCAAATCATCCACGCCGTTCTTTCGCGACTCGATGGCTTCGAGTCGATGTTCAAGCTTCTCCAGTGTGTCAAGAATTCGAGCATCGCTGTCGGTTTCACTGTCAGTCATTTTAATAAATGCCAATTCCATAAACAGCTTTGGCGCATTGCTCCACTTGATTTCGTTGATGGCCTTAATCAACACATCGATACTAAAGAAGATGCGGCGATTGCTGATGGTTTTGCTCAACAAAACAAAGCGTTCATTCGCATACAAGCTCGGAGCGTTTTCTGCGGGACCCACATTTTTGAACATGAGTAGATTACGGAAAAAATCGAGCAAATTGTTGGCGATTTTATGGACTTCCTTCCCATCGACAATCAAATCATTCATCGATTGGATCGCTTCGGTGGAACGGAGGTTGAAGATCGCTTCAACCATTTCGATCTGCTTTTCATATGATACCGCGCCACACACTTGATTCACATCGTTTAGGTGAATGTATTCCGGGTTAAAGGAACGCACCTGGTCCAAAAGTCCTATCGCATCGCGCAAGCCGCCTTCTGCGAACAAAGCGATTTGCTCGACTGCGGTATCCTCAATTTGTATGTGTTCCTTTTCGATGATTTCGCCTAATTTTGCCACAATCTCAGAAGCGGTAATGGCTTTGAAATCAAAACGTTGGCACCGGGAATGAATGGTCAGGGGAATTTTTTGGGGTTCAGTGGTGCACAAAATAAATATAACATGTTGAGGCGGTTCTTCCAGCGTTTTCAACAACGCGTTAAATGCGCCGGTAGAAAGCATATGAACTTCATCGATGATGTATACTTTATATTTCACATATCCGGGAAGATACTTGACTTTGTCGCGAATCTCCCTGATTTCATCCACGCCATTATTGCTTGCGGCGTCGATCTCGATGATATCGCTGATCGTATTGTCTTGAATCCCCAGACAGTGCTCACATTGATTACACGGGTTAGCGACAGGGGCATGCATACAATTCACCGCTTTGGCGAAAATCTTGGCAATGGACGTCTTGCCCGTGCCACGAGGCCCACTGAAAAGATATGCATGTTGCACTTTGTTGTTTAACAAAGCGTTTTGCAAAGTCGTGGTGATATGTTTTTGTCCGGCGACTTCAGTGAAATCGCTGGGACGGTAGGTCCGATACAGGGCACGATAAGTCATCTTTCATCGCCTTTCCTTCAATATATTATTAACGAGTCTTTCATCCGGATTCAGATAGATGACGCTTCTGTTGCCATCTACGAGTACAGAATCATTGTTTTGGACTTCTCCCATGATATCAGGAACAATCATCGTTGGAATGTCTTTGATTCTGAGGATAATCCCTGCGTGTTGATTATAGGCTCCGCTTTCAGAAACCAAACCCTTAATGGAATCCTTCTCCAGCAAGCACATCATGCTCGGTCTCATTTCTTTCACGAAAATGATTCTGGATTCATCAAATGAGACACACATATCATATCTTTGCTTCGCCAGATAATATAGAACGCGATCCGTCGCGTCCTTGATATCCATCACCCGATTACGCATATATTCGTTCACGTGCGATTCGAATTGATCAATCACCGTTCTCGCAGCCCTTTGATACGCGGCGTAAGCGTTCATTCCGGATTGAATCCATTCCGCAGCCATCTGAAGAATCGCCGGGTCGGAAAGCATCAGTTTGTGTGCTTCAAAAATAGTCGAAATCGTTTGGCCGTATCGCACACATGTCGATCTGATCAACTCATCCAGTTGATTTGAACATTCCAAAACCGCTTTTTCAAGAACCGCCCATTCATCATCCGAGGACACATAGTCGGTTATTTCTTTGCCATATTCATCGATGATGTAGACTTTCCCGAAGGCAAGTCCTGGATTCACGCACACTCCCGGATATGCTTTCAAAACACACCTGCTTCCACGCTTCTATTATAGCAAAAATAGGGCCAAAATGATATCAATGGCGATTATTTTGATGCCTTATTCCGCTCTTCGGCAATATATGATATTGCAAATGTCATCGCCCTTGCCTCTAATGTTTGAGGGCGAAATCGCTTTTCGAGCTTGTCCAATGACC
>JBAZGL010000138.1:0-3765 GCA_041652855.1 Candidatus Izemoplasmatales bacterium | reverse complement strand
GGCCAGTGCCGGAATCGACAGGCTTCCATCAAGGTAAGTCTGATCGGTATGATTGATATAGATTGTGACGCCGTTACCATATGTCGTTTTGACGATGCCCGCCGACAAGATTTCTCTGGACTGGACCCGTTCTCCGTAGAATGCTTCATAAGCGGGAACAACGGTGTCGTAGACCGACTGGATTCGTTCTTTCCAAATCTGATAATCAGATGAATAGATTTTGCCGAGTTCGCTCTTTTCGAGCAAATAGGCGGGCTGATTGGAGATGATGAACGAAGGCAGAAGTCCATGGTCGATCAAGATGAGCAGTTCAGAAGTGGTGTTCGCATAGAAGTTCGCATAAGGACCGTATGCCTCAAGCGCTCCAGCGAGCACCATGGAGAGAAACGGCACCGTGTCGGTATAGATATGATAACCGGTTGTGGTTGTCGGAGCAGCCAAATACTTGTCCGCATACTTGAGCAAGTAAGCGTTCGGACGGTAGATCGCGGTTTTCAATGGCGTCTGTTCGAGGGCTTCTTGATAGATAGAAACGGCTTGGGCGCGATCGATGGGATTGGCGCGATTTTTGTAATCCGAATATAGCCGGTAACCGATGGAACCGAGGGCAATATTTTCCGCATGAAGAACTGAAAAATCACGATAAGCCGCTTCGATCAGTGACTGAGTCCTCAAAGGACTCAAATAATACCAACGGTCGTTCAAACCTGAGAAAGTATGAAATGAACTATCGATTCGCTGAGACAGGTCGCGATATGCATTGTACTGGGCAGACTGAAAGACACTTTGGAAGTTGGCATATAGATACAAGGAATCCTGTTGTGAGTTACTTTTCTCGATTAACTCGATCAATTCGTCAACACTTCCGAGTCTGCGATCACTCAAGCCGCTTGAAATGCCATTGGAGTAACCGCCACGGCCATAGCCTTTATAGATCGTCGTCAGTGCGGGAATATAGGTTTTGAGATCCTGATAAAGTGCCAGTGCTTCGGCGTAAGTCGTCATCACGTTCAGTGTGTCAAAGATGAACCCCGGCGAAGTGTCAGCTCCGATCAATTCGACCATGATCGGTATCTCGTCGATCTCGAGGTCAGTTGCGAAAACATTTTGTTTCCTGAGATAGTCCTGATAGGAGTTGGCCATGCCCACATAGTCGGCACTCTCACCCGTCAGGAAAGCATAGACGAGCTTGATATCGCAGGAATTTCGAGCATTCTCGATGACTTGCTGACCGGAACCGCTGGCGGCGGCAGATCTTGAAGTCGGTGCGAGATACAATCTGCGGAAGACGAAGTTGTTGTAGGTGTAATAATAGCGCAGATTGTTTTTGGCTGGTGAGACGACAAGGGTCGCAAACGGATCGCCGGATTCGATGATTTGGATGAATCCGTTTTGCTTGATACCGAGAATCATCCCCGAAACCGGCAAGGTGAAGTTCAAAGACACATCCGCAGTTTTCGTGATTCCGGCATCAGTTCCGTAATAGTTCAGCTCATAAATGTCTGTGACCGTACCGATTTCCTTGTAGCGGATCAGTGCGCCGGAACCATCGGGTACAAAGATATAACCTGGGATCGAATTGCCATAGACCGCCCCTAAGAAGGGGAAGACCTTAATGCTTCGAAGCGGATAGGTATCACTTTCTAAGATGTACTCTCTCGGCACCGCGACTCTGAGATAGTCATCGTCGAGATAGACCAAGACTTTAAGAGATATTCCGGAAATCCCGTAGGTGACATCAAGTTCGTAGCCATTCTCAATCAAGGAGAAGGAAAGCGTCGTTTCCGGGCTCATGAAGAAGGATTCCTCGCTGATGACGTATGCCCCGGTCGTTTCATTGTATGTATAATATTCGATGACCACCGCGGAGTTGATGATTCCTTCCCAGCGGGTGTTGAAATGCTCGATGTTGACATCTCTTGCAGCGAAAGAGGAACCATAGATGTAGTTTGTTTCTTTGTCCACGACGCGAATCGCACCATTTGGGTTTTCCGCATACAACATCAACCTGGCGTTTTCACCGACTTTAGTGAAACTGCCGGGAACATCCAAATGGTTTTCGACGACCGACATATCATCCATCTGGGTGTACTGGTTGGAGCGAAACAACGATTCATCGATCGTTTGGACTTCATCAGGCAAAACGTCGTTCACCCTTTCGGGTTTGACTCCGGCGAGCACAATCACGGAGGGAATCCCAAGAACAAGGATGAGCGCAAGCAATAGCTTGCGTCTAAGATTAGCCCCTGACACGGTTGATCGCCTCCTTGAACCAAGATACCAGGAAATTCCATAATTGCGAACCGAAAGCATAGATGATGAAACCGATCAAGACGATGATCGCCATCGTGAACATCGTCATCAAAAGATTCTTGAAGGTTTCCTTGATTTCATAGTTGTGAATCTCTTTGATGGACAAAAAGATCAAAATCGCGGTCCATCCGTACAGCACACTCGATGCGATCTGGTAAATGATCGTCTCGTTCACCGTGAGGACCCGGCTCAGCAACATCAAAGGGATCATTCCGAACAACAAGGGCGACATCGCGTAGATTGTACCGATGTAAAAATCCTTGAGCCAACCTTCGCCATCTGAGAGTGTTGATATCAAATAGTTACAAAAGACAAACAAGCCCACGGCTCCGAAGAACTTCGCCATTTCGGCACCGAGGTTGATCGTTTCGCTGTAGTTGTTGAAGATATAGCCGGTGAAGCGGATCATCAGCAAATACTCGATGAACATTAAAACAAGCAAAAGCGTCGCGGACCAGACACTGCCTCGGTGCAGTCTTTTGATCTGGAAAAATCCGTCGATAGGATGCTTCAGCATGTGGATGGCGAGCGTGTACTCCTTCACCACCGGGTTGGCTTTGATTTTGGCGTTCATCTGATGGATGCCTGCGAAAGCAGGCGTTTTCTTGTTGATGATTTTCATGATGGCTACAAAAGCATATAAAGCGATGAAAACGATAAAAATCCATGTCAGATTGTCTTTGAGCCACACATCCCTGACTTGCCAGAAGGTCTCAGAATATCCTTGCACATCGTTTGCGAGATGATATTCCGCTAAAGCGTCATCGTAGTTGCCCATCTGGAAATAGGCTTTGCCAAGCGCGGCGTGCGCGAGCGCGAAATTCGTATTCTGGGCGATGATCCTTTCAAAAAGCGAAGTACTTGATTGATACTCGCCGTCATAATTCAGGACAATCGCATCATGAACCAGTGCAGCGAAATCGGTCGGTTGGTAAGCGAAGATTTGGTTGCCCGAACCATCGAGGACAAACAGTCTGTCGGACGGATCAATCGCAATACCAGTCGGATTTTTGATCTGACCGAAGATATTCGAAGTTTGACTCATGACGTCAAACGCAAACAGAAGATTTCCCGCTGGATCGTATTCGGCGATCAAACCATCGCTATAGATGGCGTATAGGAATCCGAGATCGTTGACCGATAGATCGACAACATCCTCTTCGCGGTTATAGTTTTGCATGGTGAGGATATTGGTGCCGTTGACATCGAGTTTCTTGATAGCAAACTCGGTGTTGGGGGTCGCTGTATAGACAAGGGATTTGTTGTTGATGGCGATATTCGTCGGGGACGGAGGGGTATTGGCCGCATACGCATCTTCAACGACAAAGATATCAGCGATTTTCTGAAGCAACGACTTTGAAGAAAGATTGACTCCGAAATAACCGAGGAACGAGCCATCATAATTGAGCTGGATAACCCCGGAAGTGGACCCGTCACCGACCACATAGATGT
>JBAZGL010000137.1:0-3781 GCA_041652855.1 Candidatus Izemoplasmatales bacterium | reverse complement strand
GCATCTCATACGCGATTCCCGTGTATTCCGAAATCTTTTGCGTCCGCTTATGCGTGATGATGGAGCCGGCCGCGAGGAACAAGACTGTCTTCATCATCGCGTGTGAAATGATATGGAAGAACGCCGCCTTCAAACCGAGTTCGGAAAACAAGGATATCGCCAAAAGAATCGTGCCGATTTGCGCGATGGAAGAATAAGCGAGCATCCGCTTCATATCCTTCTGTCCCAAAGCGAAAAGCGAACCCATGAGCATGCATATCACCGCAAGAGTGGTCAGGATCTGCGGAATGTAATAGGCTTGAAGCATGTCCAAAGCGAACACGCGGTAGAGCACCTTGATCAGAATGAGCAGATAAACCTTGACGACGATGCCGGACAGCCATGCGCTCGATGAGGAAGGGGCGTTCGCGTGGGCATCGGGCAACCAGATATGCATCGGAAAGATCGCCGCTTTGATGCCAAGTCCGACGACCATGAACCCGATCGCTGTCACGACATTGGCCGTGTAGGTGTGCCACACCACTTCCAAACTCTCACGCATGAGTTCGATATTCGTATAACCGGTCACCATATACAACAAGGCGATGCCGAGCAAAAATGACAGCGAAGCGATCTCGTTGAGCATCACATAGCGGAAGGCTGCCGAATAATTCTCCTTCTTGCGCTTGATAGAGATGATGCTGCAAGTCGTGATCGAGAGAATCTCCATGAATACATAGGTATTGAAGATATCGTTCGTGAAGACGATCCCCGAAAGGGCAAACAGGAGGATGAACATCAATGTGTAGTATCTTCCGTATTCTTTGGGTGGTACGCCTTCGGTCACATCACCGATGGAAAAAATGTAGATGAAGAGCGAAAGGCCGATGATGAACGTGACAAAAATGGTGGAGAAATCATCGATGAGCAACTCGATTCCCAATGCCTTTGTGTGATTGCCCAAGACATAGTAAAAGGCTCCGGATTGTTGAACATGGACCAATACGATGATGTTGGACGCGAGTACCACCAAAAGGACCAGCAACCCGAACGTCGTCGTGATGACGATCGAACGTTTGCGAAAAAGCGGAATGACCAAGGCTGCGCCCAAAAGCACCAAAAGTTGGATAATCGGCAGTTGTTCAATCATGGTCTGCCTCCTCCGCCATCATCCGGGCTATTTCCTCTTGGTCGATGCTTCCATAGGTCTCATGCATGCGGATGACCAAACTCAAGGAGTACACCGTAATCGACACGACCACGACGATGCCAGTCAGAATGAATACCGAAGGCAATGGATTGATAAAAAGCTGATCCGGCTGGTCCGGATCTATGATCGGCGGAACACCACCTGTGACGTTGCCGATGGCGATGAAGAAGAGAAAAACCCCCGTGCCCATGATGTTGATGCCTAAAATCTTCTTGATCAGGTTCGTATGGTTGACCACCGTCGCCAAACCGATGACGAACAAAATGGCTGCACCGAGATAGTTGATATGATCGATGATCGGCTGAAGAAACGTCATGCGTCTTTCACCTCGATCAATGTATGAAATATCGTGATGAACGTTGAGGCGACCTTGATGCCGATCGCAATCATCAAAAGCGGAATCATCCCCGCACTCCATAACGAACCGGGGGTGCCCATGTCAAACCCTGCACCCTTGTTCGCGAGGAAATGGCCCGCTACCACAATCCCGATCACGCCGATCAGGATATACAGAATGATCCCGCCGCTTTCCGCAAAAGCGGATGCTTTCTCGGAAAACTTGCGCTTGGCCTGGTCCACACCGAACACCAAGGTATACAGAATCAGACTCGTGCCGATCATCGTGCCACCGGCAAACCCGCCGCCGGGCGAGATGTGGCCGTTGAGGATGATGAAAATGCCATATAGTTGGATGAAAGGCGTGATGATTCTGGCGATGGTTTTCAGTACTTGATCTTTCATCATCTAACCTTCCTTTCGAGTCGAATCTCCGACTTTCAACACCGATAACAAAGCGATGATCGCCGTGAACAGCACGATCGTTTCGCCTAAGGTGTCAAAACTTCGGTAATCCGCGAGGATCGCCGAGATGATACTCGTCGCTCCGGTTTCTTCAACTCCGTGTTCGAGATAATGATCGATGCTGTCATTGTAGGAAGGGGCATCGACCGATAGGATTGCCGGCATATTCATGATATTGATTACCAGTACGCCCAAAAGCCCGGCGAACAAAAGAAGTCGGATGATTTTCTTCATTTTTCGTACCTCTTCGTCCGACCGATCACGGCGATCAAAATGATCGTCGTCACACCCGCTCCGATCGCCGCTTCCGTCAGCGCGACATCCGGTGTCTTCAACACCAACCACAACACGCTCATCATCAAAGAATAGGCAGAAAAGATGATGACGGCACTGATCAAATCTTTCGTCCGCTCCACGACCAACGCACAAACAATGAGAAACACCACGAGGATCACATTCAAAGCAACCACATCAATCACCTGCCTCATCCAGCGATTTCGGTTTATCTTGACGGCGCATATATTCGCTTTTGGCAATATAGTGCGCCGCAGTCGGATTGGTTAACCATACAAAAATCAAAACGATAAAAATGTTCAACGACACCATCGTGAATCCTTGCCAGATGATCATTCCGATGAAAATCAAACCCGCACCCATCGTATCACATTTCGATGTCGCGTGAATCCGCGAAAACACATCGGGCATCCGGATCAGTCCGACCACACCGACGAAATAGAAAAAGGCTCCTCCGAGCAAGAACACAACGACGCATATATCCCGAATAATCGTCCACATCAGAGATCAGTCCAATCGCTTTCTTAATAAGTATTTCGCGACGCCCAAAGTCGCGATGAAGCCCACCATCGCATAGATCAACGCCACACTCACATAACCGCTCTGATGGCTGATCAAGGCGATCATGACGATGATCGAACTCACTTTGGTCGAGATGACGTTGATCGCGACGATCCGATCGGCGGCCGAAGGTCCTTTATAGGCGCGATACAACGCCACGAAAGACGTCATGACCAAAAAGATGATGATGACAATGACAAAGATATCCATCATTTCTCCGACCTCTCATATGCGACAAAAGCCTGCTCGAGTGGACCGCCTTTGAGTTCTTCCAAGTATTCCGGTTTCAAGGCATGAACGATAATTCTGTCTTGATCCACATCGATGCTCAAAGTTCCCGGTGTCAAGGTGATGGCATTGGCATAGAGAGATTGATTCAACGCTTTTGTCAAGGGTTGAGGTATCTCACCGAACTTGGGATCGATCGTGAGTCGCTTACCCAAAATAATCTTGACCAGGTGAAAATTCGCTTTGACGATCTGAATGACCACCCTGTAACATATGACGCAAAAAGCCCATGCGCCTTTGAAACTCAAACGGGTCCGTTCCATTTCATCAAAGAGCAAGTTCAGATTGTATAAAACGACGATGCAAGAAGCTGCCATCCCGACAATGACGACTTCCCATGCGACATGCGAAGATAGAATCAGCCAAAAAACGACCAAGGATAGAAACAACAATAGCGCGGAAAACGCTTTGGTATGCTTCTTCTTATTCACACGCATCACTCCTCCACTATCGATGACTTCGGTATATTCAACCGTGTTGCATTCAAATCAACCGAAAGGCGATTGATAACCTCACAGATAATTATATCATTATCAGGCATATTTCTGCCCAGCAACTCACCAAAAGTCTGATAATTTTCCCTGACAACATATAGCTACGCCATTTTTCATACGCGCTTTTTTGTCAGATATCACGTGCTCCATCCGC
>JBAZGL010000136.1:0-3802 GCA_041652855.1 Candidatus Izemoplasmatales bacterium | reverse complement strand
TCAAAGGCTCGCTCTCTGCCACCGAGGCTTCGTCGATCATTGCCGCATCACTGAGAAAGCATCACTGGGATGGGGATATCGTCGAGATGCCAATCTCCGACGGTGGCGAAGGCTTTCTGGATTGTGCATTGCGCGTCCTGAAAGGCGACATTATCCATACCCGCACCGAAGATCCCTTGGGCCGAACCATCGATACACGGTTCGGCTTGCTCGAAGATGGTTCCGCCGTGATTGAACTCGCAACCACCGCAGGTTTGACGTTGATTCCACACGAACTCAACCCAATGCAAACCTCGACTTACGGCCTGGGACAACTGCTTCGATCCGCCTTGGATTTCCGCCCTGCCAAAATAATGATCGGTTTGGGGGGAAGCGCGACCAATGATGGCGGTTGCGGCATGCTTGAAGCATTGGGTGCGACCTTCTATGATGCGCATCATCAACCCTTTCGACCCACGGGAGGTTCTTTATGTGATATCCGAGAAATCAACCTGGAATCACTTGATCCGCGACTGAGTCAAACCGAAATTTTGACACTGGTCGATGTCAATAACCCCCTCTACGGACCTACAGGCGCTTCTATGGTGTATGGTGCGCAAAAAGGCGCGGATACGGCCTTGATGCATCACCTAGACCAAGGTTTGCGACATCTCGCCACTTTTTTGCCCGCACACTCCGCCACGTGTCCTGATGACCCGGGTATGGGCGCAGCAGGAGGTGTCGGTTTTGCTTGTGCCGCTTTCCTGAACGCAAAGATCATGCTCGGAATCCATCACATCCTTGACCTTTATGATTTTGATGGACATCTCAAAGATGCGCGACTCGTCATCACAGGCGAAGGCCGAATCGACCGACAAAGTTTTCAAGGAAAAGTCTTGAGCGGCATCCTTCAGCGCACACAATCGCAGAACATTCCCGTCTATGCTTTAGCGGGATACGTGGATGCCCTCCCCAAGAATGCTTATCCGCCCCATCTCAAAACCATCATCGAAATTTCTCCAAAACAGGGCTCGCTTGAAGACGCGATGGCGCATGCCGATCGGCATCTTATGAACGCGATGGATCGCCTCATTCTTCTCATCAAATCGGAATAACAACCCATAAATTGCTTTTTAAACCTTGAGAATGTATCATCTCTGGAGTATAATATTCACAGTATATGAAAAGGAGCCCTTTGGTAATGAACCCAAGTACTGTAAAGATTATTCTCGCAATCATCATCGTCGCAACCATCCTTTCCGTTCTCTACGCATTTCTTCTTTTACGAAGAATCAACCGCATCAAAATCAATAATCAATCGATCAGCGATATCTCCTCCTACATTCGTGAAGGAACGATCGCCTTCCTCAAACGCGAGTATCGGATCATCCTGATATTCGTCATCGGCATCGCGCTGTTTCTCGGCCTGCTCGGACTCATTCCCGTCCTCGACAGCGCCGAAGGCATCGGCTACAAGGCTGCCTTGTGTTTCCTTGCCGGTGCGAGCCTTTCCGGTCTTGCTGGATATATCGGCATGCGCTCAGGAATCAAATCCAATGCTGTTACCGCTGAGGCCGCCAATGATCACGGTATGCCGAAAGCTTTGAAAATGGCATTTACAGGGGGTTCCGTCCTTGGGCTCGCTGTCGTTGGTTTTGGTCTTTTCGGACTCACCTCACTGTTTCTCATCTTCTACGCCATCACAGGAGAAATCGGAACCGCTGCGCAAGTCGTCACGGGTTACGGGTTGGGCGCTTCACTCGTCGCCCTCTTCGCAAGAGTCGGCGGTGGAATCTTCACCAAAGCCGCAGATGTGGGCGCTGACCTTGTCGGAAAAGTCGAATCGAACATTCCTGAAGATGATCCCAGAAATCCCGCTGTGATCGCCGACAATGTCGGAGACAATGTGGGCGACATCGCAGGAATGGGCTCTGATTTGTTGGAATCGTATGTCGGCTCGATCATCTCTGCCCTGACGTTAGGTGCGGCCGCATCGATTTTCAATCCCACGGATGCGGCCATCTTCCCCTTACTCGTCGCTGCAGGCGGTGTCATCGCCGCCATCCTCAGTATTACTTTTATCCGGATGCGCGAATGGAAAGATCCGCAACGAACTCTGAATATTGCCACCTATACCGGAGCCTTCATCGTTATCGTCTTCACTTTGATCCTCAGTTGGGTAATCTTCAAATCATTCAAGCCTTTCTTTTCGGTCATCTCTGGTGTTCTTGTAGGTATCGCAATCGGCGGCATCGCCGAATTCTATACTTCCGATACAAGCAAATCGGTCAAGGAAGTCGCTCGGCAAAGTCAAACCGGCCATGCCACGAACATCATTTCCGGATACGGCGTCGGCATGCGTTCCACCGCCTTAACAATCATCGCCCTTGTCGCTGGGGTCATCATCGCCTATTTGCTCAATGGCATGTATGGAATCGGTCTCGCTGCGGTCGGCATGCTCTCCACCGTCGGTGTCACCGTATCCGTCGATGCTTATGGTCCGATTTCCGACAATGCAGGTGGCATAGCCCAAATGGCTAAACTCGACAAACACGTTCGTGAGATCACCGATAAATTGGATTCCGTCGGCAACACCACCGCTGCCATTGGCAAAGGGTTCTGTATTGGTTCAGCGACCTTGACCAGTCTTGCTCTGTTTGTATCCTTCGCCCACGCTTCGGGACTCCAACAACTTGATGCACTCACACCGCTCGTCATCGCCGGCGTCTTGCTTGGGGCGATGTTACCCTTCCTCTTCACTTCACTCACCATCAGTTCGGTCGGTCGTGCCGCGAACAAAATGATTGAAGAAGTACGCCGTCAATTTCGTGACGATCCCGGTATCATGGAAGGAACTTCTAAACCCGATTATGCGAAATGTGTCGATATCGCCACCAAGGCAGCCCTGAAAGAAATGGTGCTTCCTGGCTTGATCGCCGTCGTGACCCCGCTCGCAACCGGTTTTCTCTTTGGTGCAGCCGCGCTCGGTGGATTATTGATCGGCGCGCTTGCATCCGGATCCATGATGGCTATCTTCATGGCTAACTCCGGAGGCGCTTGGGATAATGCCAAAAAAATCATTGAAGGCGGTCTCTATGGTGGTAAGGGTTCAGAAACCCACAAGGCAGCCGTGACCGGCGACACCGTCGGTGATCCATTCAAAGATACCGCAGGTCCGGCGATGGATATCCTCATCAAGCTCATGTCCATCATCGCCTTGATCATCGGCCCTGCGATTGCAGTCATCGGCTCCGTCTTCGGCGGATTGTTCTAATCACATCAAGTCAAATTCTAGGATGTCTGATGACATCCTTTTTTGATGGGACACATCTTCTCTCAAAAACAATAAACGGAATTGACATTTCGTTATGAGGGAGTATATGGATCGTCTTTTCCGCTTGCTTCTATGCTCATACCGGATTCTCAAAGCCGTCTTGCATCCTATAGGCTCATCATCTATAATAGAACCATGAAACGAGTCGCACATTCAAGGAGCCCGCATGACACCAACCATCGCTTATTTCTCCGCAACTGGCCACACAGAAAAAGTGGCTTTATACTTCCTTGCACAGTTTCCCGAAGCGCAATACATCAATCTCACCGATCATCACACGCTGACGAACTGGAATGCGCATACGATACATGAGGTGTTGATCCTTGTGCTTCCCATCCATGCGCAAAACATTCCGCTTCCGATTCGTGGGATGATTCATCATATGCATGCACGGCATTATGTATTGACCTTTACCTATGGTTCTATTGCACCTGGCAATATCGCCGAGAGCCTTGGCAAGATATGGGGAAGACACAAGATCATCGGTGT
>JBAZGL010000135.1:3456-3811 GCA_041652855.1 Candidatus Izemoplasmatales bacterium | reverse complement strand
CACGAAAATAATGACCCTGACTTGCCTTTCAAATCCATTTCAGACAGCTCGATGAGCTGTCTTTTTTATAGAAAAACCCCCTGAACGGGGGCATCAATCGATATATAATCCACTAATACCATACTTTTTCTAAATACAACCCGCCTGCGGGAGCCATACGCCGAGTGGAACTCCGCGAGCGCTCTAGAATGATCTGGGTCATGGAGCCCGTCTTTTCTCTCGTGGCCAATAACACCAGTTGCATCACGATGAGTCGAACCATGTGATGCAAAAATCCATTTCCTGAAAAATACAAATCGAGATATCCATCCTTTTCGATCACATCGCAATCGAATATCGTTCGGACCATATCTGC
>JBAZGL010000135.1:0-3446 GCA_041652855.1 Candidatus Izemoplasmatales bacterium | reverse complement strand
TTGACCCCCGTGGAAAAACTGGTAAAGTCATGCGTGCCCTTGAGTTCTTCAAGGTTGGTTCTGAGAATATCGAGATCCAGTTCGGGGACTACCCATTCCCGGTGTCGGTCAAGGGGGTTATAGAAACCTGTATTCAAGCGATAACGGTAACTTTTTTTGATCGCATCATAACGCGCATGAAACAAGGGGGGCGCAACCTCGATGGAGCATACGGAAATGTCTTTTGGCAGTTGTCGATTCAAGATATATAGCCATCGATCGGGTTTCATCAGCGTTGGGGTGTCAAAATGTGCAACCTGACCCGTGGCGTGTACACCCCGATCCGTGCGCGATGCGCCGAGACAGGCGGTGGGCCGATCCTGGATTGAAGAGAGGATGGTTTCAAGCTCTGCTTGGACGCTGCGTACATTTTTCTGGCGTTGAAAACCACTGAAATCCGTGCCATCATACCTTATAATCATCCGTTGCCTTTGCGTATGTTCCAAATGTGTCGCCATCACGATCCGTTGCAGAGTGTGATTCTCGAACAACACCTTGACCGCATGGCCATGGTCGTTTTTTCCGTAGAGCGTCTGTGAGTCCGCGAAGGGTTCTACCGAAAAATGAAAATCTTGCATATGAGACAAAATCCATTTCCTGATCTCTTCTTGGCCAAGTATCACCTGTTGATCCACTTTCATTCCCGCGTGAAGCGCTAATCTGTCCACGATTTCCTGAGCGGTCAAAATCATCCTATCACCTTCAATACAATCGTCAATGCCAGAGCGGCCAACGTGAAAATACCGACACCGATATCTGTCCATCCGAAACGAAGTTCATGGATGCGTGTTCGCGGTTTTCCCGGAACGAAGTTGCGTGATTCAATAGCGTCCGCAAGGTCCTCGCTCCGTTTGAAGGCGATGATGAACATCGGCACGAGCAATGAAATGACTTGCTTGACCTTGTCCTTGAGCTTCCCTTCCGCAAAATCCGCGCCACGCGATGCTTGCGCGGCCATGATTTTAAAAGCCTCATCAAGAATCGTCGGGATATAACGCAAACTGATGGAAATGATCAATGCGAAATCTTCCGAACGGATACCGATGATCTTCAAGGGGCGCATCAAACTCTCCAATCCCTGCGTGAGATCGGTCGGCTTCGTCGTCAGCGTCAAAACCGTTGAAAGCGAGATGATGATGACCAAGCGGATGATGACAAATATGGACATCTCGATACCCTTCTCGTAAATCGCAAAACGGAATGTCGTGAAGGAATATCCGAACGGCAAAAAGCGAAACAGGACAAAAATACCCATGATATATGCCAACAGCAACACCGTCTTGAACTTGCCGATCCGCGCCAACAGCCGCCAGAGGATTGTCCACAAGACGATGCCCAGCACAGATACCACCGTCACGTGCATCACTTCATCCAAAAGCAGTTTACCTTCCTTGTTAAAGAAGATTTGAAAGAAGAACGTAAACAACAAAAGAATAATCAAAGGTTTCATGCCCCGAATGACGCGTTTCACGGGAATGTTCCCGACCCACATCATCACAGCGCATACCGAAAAAGCCACGAGCAGTTGCGGAATCGACCCGAGCAGGAAAATCGCGATCATCAACGTGATGACGGAAATGATCTTTGTCCTGGGGTCCATCCGATAAAACAAGCCCTTGCCGGGGATGTATTGGCCGATGACGATGTTTTTCATTTGCCCACCGCCCGTCTGAGTTCCACCAAAGCCGCATCCATATCTTTTTGATAGATATCGATATCCAAAGAGAATTGCGCTTTGATTGCGGCCAATACTGAAATGGTCTCCGGATAATCCAGATGAAGCTCTGCCAGATTCTTCCGATGAAACAACCGGTCCGGGCTCTCATCACGGATGAGTCGTCCTTCGTGCATCACAATCACGCGATCCATGTACCTGTAGACCAAATCCATATCATGGGTAATGATGATGATGGTTTTATCGGTTTGTTTTTGAATGGCAGTAAAAAGCTCCATCATCTGGCTCTTCCCTTTAGGGTCCAGTCCCGAAGTGGGTTCATCCAACACCAGAATATCCGGGTCAAGCGCCAAGATTCCCGCAATCGATACCCTTTTTTTCTCTCCGCCGGATAAATTGAACGGATTGCGCTTGAGATACGTCTCATCCAGTCCCACCTGAACAATCGCCTTTTGGGCGAGTACAGCGGCATCTGCGGCTGATATCTTAAAATTCATGGGGCCGAACATGATGTCCTTTTGCACAGTCTCTTCGAACAATTGATATTCGGGAAACTGGAACACCAACCCCACATGCTTTCTGAGATGGTTATAGCTGATCTTCTTATCGCGTTTTTGCCGGATGGTCGAACCAAAGATGTCCACACATCCAGACGACGGAAACAACAGCGCATTCATGTGTTGTGCCAAAGTCGACTTTCCCGAACCGGTTTGACCGACGATCGCGATCATCTCGCCTTGAGATGGAATCGACAAAGAGATGTCGTTGATGGCTTGATAGAATTGATAGGACCCCGAAGGATATTGGTAGCTTACGTGTTGGAAATGGATTGCCATAAGAAATCCTTCACCGCCTTTTCCTCGGGTAATGAATCGTCCAGTGCCGCAGCCAATTTCAACGAAAACGGTAATTCCAAATGAGAGTTCTCGAAGATTTCAGGCTGTTTGAACAGCGACCACTTGTCTCCATCGGAAAAAATGGTGCCATCTTTCAGTATCACCAAACGATTCGCATACATCGCCTCATTGATATCATGGGTGATCATGATCACCGTAATGCCTTCTTGGTTCAATTTCTGAATGTATTCGATCAAATCACGCCGTGCGTAGGGATCGAGCATGGACGTCGCCTCATCAAAAATGATGACTTGCGTCTGCATGGCCAGGATTCCGGCGATTGCGACGCGTTGTTTTTGTCCGCCCGACAGGGTCGAGGGTTCTTTGTCCAAGAAATCCTTCATTCCGACTTTCTCAGAATAGAAATCGATCATTTCCAGCATCTGTTTTTGGGGAACCATCAGGTTTTCCATGCCGAATGCGATATCATCGCGGACCGTCACGCCGACAAATTGGTTGTCGGGATTTTGAAACACGATCCCCACTTTTTTCCGAATGTCGTATGCGGTATCATTCGTTAACACGACACCATCATAGGCGATCGTTCCTTGATTGGGTTCAAGTAGTCCGACCATGGCTTTCGCCAAAGTCGACTTGCCCGATCCGTTGTGCCCCAGGATGGCGACCCATTCACCTTTTTCGATCGAAAGACTGATATCCTTCAAAATCATGCGCTTCCCGGTATAGGAAAACGATAGATCCTTGACTTCGATATAACTCATGGTATCACCCCGAAATCATCCTATTTTCATTATTTCTGCGAGATCCGCAAGGGTAATGATCCCGAGTATCCGTTCGTCTTTGCGACCGCTCTGCGTGACGAACAACATCTCCAA
>JBAZGL010000134.1:0-3816 GCA_041652855.1 Candidatus Izemoplasmatales bacterium | reverse complement strand
AACACAAGAAACACCGGCAACATCACATAATAGATAGGCGACACGTGGACTGCGAAATGGGACAGGACCATGTTCCGCTCAAGCGTCGTCACCATTCCATTGAGGTTTTTCATATTGTAGAACATTTGCGTGAAAATCCCGAAATCATATGTGGGTGTATATAATGACCTCGTTCTCGCCACCATGACAAGCGATACGGCCACGACTTGCGCCACGAGGATGACGAGAACTGCGATGCATGCAAGCCATTTTTGCAGTTTGGCAGATTTGCGCACCGCTTTCAACGTGCCAATGCTGAAGTAGACCGCAAGAAAACCGACCAAAACCGCTAATCCCGCAAGTAAAAAACCCTTCCTGTTGCCATACAAGATATCCGCATGACTGATTTGCGATATATTCGCACCCGAATATACGGGATAGACTGTATCGATATGGACCAACATCATCAGAAAAATCACGATGAACAACGTGAGATTGATGATGGCACATCCCTGATTGATCGTCTTGTCGATCCGGATGGTACGCTGCTCTTCTCTTCGGACAAGATGAACCAGGGACATAAACGCAACGGGTACGCTGATGATGACTGCGCCGACCAATAGCGAAAACGCAGGTGCGGTGATCGCGAACAACAACACAAATATGAGCCATACACAACCCATCAGAAGCGTTCCCTTTAAGACTTTGATCCAAGGATGAATCACATATAGCCCCAACAGAATACCGGCAAAAACGATGACTTGTCGCACCAACTCATCTTTTGTAATCACACGGATATCGTAGTAATTGCGTATCTCCCCGCCACTTAAAAAAAAGATGATCGACATCAAAAGAAAGGCTACAATGAGATAGGTCGCAACATGTGATAAGGAAAGATTTCTTTTGGCAAACATCCGTTCTCCTCTTGAAACGTTATCTGTGCATCATGCGTATTCTATTATACATTATCCTTTCATCGAGGACAACCGGAAACCGACAACCCATGATAAAAACTCCTGTTTCTTCTCCCTGTAAGTGATAAAAAAATATCGTTCGTTCCCAGATTCATCTGTTTACAAATGTCCTGGGATGGGGTACAATGAATCAAACCGTATATGTTCGATGATAAGGATCGATCGTCTCTACGCCATTACCGTAAATGATGGCACTACGGCATGGAAGAATGTCTCGCATTTTTGCGACTCTTTCCGATATGCCCAATCAGGGCATTTTTTTATATCAAAGATCCAATCGAAAAAGGGGTGTCTATCGATGAACATCACTATGGATTTACCACTCGCATTGACATTTGATGATGTGTTGCTCGTACCACAAATGTCCTCCGTCTTGCCTTCTGAAGTCTCGCTCAAAACCCGTTTGACCCGCAAGATCGAACTCAATGTGCCCATCCTGTCCGCTGCCATGGATACCGTCACAGAATCCAAAATGGCGATTGCAATGGCGAGAGAGGGCGGCATCGGCTTCATCCACAAAAACATGTCGATCGAAGAACAGGCGCGTCAGGTCGACTTAGTGAAACGGAGCGAATCGGGCATGATCATTCATCCGATCACACTCTCGATTGACAGTACCATCCTCGAAGCCGAAACGATTTTGCGCCAATACAAAATCAGCGGTCTTCCCGTGGTGGATCAGGATGGAAAACTCCTCGGCATCGTCACCAATCGCGATCTCAAATACCTCAAGATCGATCACACACCCGTCAAGAACGTGATGACCAAGGACAAGCTGATTACCGCCAAAGTCGGTACCACGCTCGAACAAGCCAAAAAAATCCTCTGGGAACACCGAATCGAGAAACTACCGATCGTGGATGAACACTTCTACTTGAAAGGTCTGATCACGAGCAAGGACATCGACAATGTCACCCAATATCCTAACGCCTCCAAAGATGAAAAAGGGCGTTTGCTCGTCGGCGCTGCCGTGGGCATCTCCGCAGATTGCCTCGAACGGATCGAACAGTTAATCCAGGCGAATGTGGACGTCATCGCGATTGATTCCGCCCACGCCCACTCACGCAACGTCATCAAAATGGTGCGACAAATCAAATTACTCCATCCGGAGATCCAATTGATCGTCGGTAACATCGTCACAGCCGAAGCCGCCAAAGATCTCGCGCGCGCCGGATGTGACGCGCTCAAGGTCGGCATCGGTCCGGGAAGCATCTGCACCACCCGTGTCGTTGCCGGTGTCGGTGTGCCCCAAATCACGGCAATCGAACAAGTCGCCTATTACGCAAAGACCGAAAACATTCCCGTGATCGCCGATGGCGGCATCAAGTTTTCCGGAGATATCGTCAAGGCCCTTGCGGCCGGAGCGGACACGGTGATGTTGGGAAACCTCCTCGCGGGATGCAAAGAAACCCCCGGTCAGGAAGTCATCTATCAAGGCCGTCGTTTCAAAGAATACGTCGGCATGGGCTCACTTGTCGCGATGAAGCGCGGTTCGACGGACCGCTATTTTCAAGACCATATCCATGAACTCGGAAAATTCGTACCGGAAGGTATCGAAGGCCGCGTTCCCTATAAAGGCGAAACCAAAGACATGATCTACCAGTTGACCGGAGGCATTCGCTCCGGTATGGGCTATTGTGGCGTGAAGACAATCCAGGAACTACAAACGAACGCCAAGTTCGTCCGTATCACTAAGGCAGGTTTGGAAGAGAATCATCCCCACGATGTCGACATCACCCAAGAAGCCCCTAACTACTCCATGCGGTGAATCTATGGAAAAAATAATCTATGTCATCGATTTTGGCAGCCAATACAATCAACTGATCGTCCGAAGCGTCCGTGAACTAGGCGTTTACGCCGAACTCATCGAACCGGGCGCTTTTGCCTTGGTCCCCAAAACTTCCATCGGTGCGGTGATTCTGTCCGGTAGTCCCGCGTCGGTTTATGAGCCTCAAGCCCCGACGATCGCTATCGATCACATCCTGCAAGGATATCCCGTTCTCGGGATCTGCTATGGCATGCAATTGATCGTGAAGTTGTTCGGTGGCAAAGTCGGGCCGGCACAAGAACGAGAATTCGGTTCAAAGACCCTCACCCTCACCCAAACCGATCCTCTATTAGAGAAAATCGATCCAAAGACCGTCGTGTGGATGAGTCATCAAGATGCCGTCGACCGACTTCCAGAATCTTTCGACATCCTCGGATATTCGGAAAGCCAAGCCATCGCCATCATTCGCCATCGCTCCCTTCCCATCTACGGCGTCCAACATCATCCCGAAGTCGTGCATTCACTTCAAGGAAAACAACTTCTATCCAACTTCATCAAAATAACCCGAATAGCCCCATCATGGTCGCCCGCGCATTTCATCGAGCAAAAACGTGAAGAGATCCGCCAGACCGTCGGTACGCACCACGTCCTGATGGCAGTGTCCGGCGGTGTGGACTCGACCGTCGCAGCCGTGTTGATTCATCAAGCCATCGGCGACCAACTCTCATGCATCTTCATCGACCACGGCCTGATGCGACATCAAGAAGCGACACAAGTACTCGATCATTTCCAGAAAAATCTCGGCATCCACGTCACCGGCATCGATGCCTCCAAGCGATTTCTTCACGCCTTGAAAAACATCCGCGATCCCGAAGAAAAGCGCAAGATCATCGGTCGGGAATTCATCGCGACATTTGAGGAAGAAGCGGCCAAAATCGGCCATTTCCATTTTTTAGGACAAGGCACGCTCTATACCGATATCATCGAATCCGGAACCACCACGGCGACAAAGATCAAATCGCATCACAATGTCGGCGGTTTGCCGGAAAAAATGGGTTTCACGCTCATCGAACCCCTCAATCGCCTGTTCAAGGA
>JBAZGL010000133.1:0-3844 GCA_041652855.1 Candidatus Izemoplasmatales bacterium | reverse complement strand
ACGGATCGATGATAATGGGTTTTGTGCCGGTCACTTTGGTCATGGTTTTATATCCTGCATCCCGTAAAACAGCACCAATCAATCGTGTCACCGTGCTTTTTCCGCGAATACCGTTGACATGAATGATATGTTGGATGCGCTGACGTTTTTGCTTCAATGTCATTTTCTCAAGAAAGAGAAAACCTATATAAATGAATCCCAAACCCAAAGCGACATATTCAATCATCCAATATCCATCCTAAATAAAGATCAAGCGTTAGGGTCAAGCAAGTAATGGCCTATTCCATTGTCCATGATGTTGGAAAATGCATTTTGACGCTCATTGAAGAAATCATCATAATAACTGTATGCCAAATCGTGATAGTTGATGACGAACTGTCCGCGTTTGTAGTATTCCCATGTTCCGGAAAATGAACCTTGTCGGAGATTGTAGGCGCTGATCAGTTCAAGAAAGGTTTGCACATGTCTGCCGACGCGTTCATCAAGCGATACCGGATCGGTATAGTCAACCTCAAGAATCCCAAGCGCGGTGGCGCGTTCATAAAACTTGTCATAACCTCCGACGATCAATTCTTCCGTCATCTTTCCCCGTATACGACCTTGTGATGCATTCGATGTTTCCGCCAAAAATGCAAGGGTAAGCGTGTTGTCGCCTAACTCGCGATGTGTCAATCCGCGTAAGTTCACGGGAGATAACTCCAATTTGATTGGTGCAAACCGAGTATCATATTCAACCCAGTAAGATTCAAGATTCATGCGCATGATTGCCGGAATATTCGTGTCACGGGCACGCTCATGGTAAATCAGCGCGTTGTTCACCGCATATTCTGGTGCCGCTTCATGAAAGTCGAGCGTCAGAATGATGTCTTTTTCATTCACGAAGTTGACAATCGCTTGAGCTACTTTTTCCGTGTATGTCCCATTTGATTTTCCCGGGAAAGCGCGATTCAGATTTCTGGTATCGATTCCCGATAATTTCTGCCCCGTTGATTGATGCACGTAAATATCAGGAATGGGCCATTGATCGATGGCATTTGTCGCGCGGGCGCCATACTTGAACTCGCGTGAGCCAAAAGGTGTTTCAATCGAGTAATATTCAGGCGTCGCCTCTTGCGGGAACGAATAGGTATAGGCGCTCTTGTTGGTCTCGAGAATGATGTATACCGTGCCGTTTGTCAGTTCAATGTTTTCCATGAGCACCAGTGGGGCGAGTTGTCCTGAAGGTTCATTCGGATGCGTTCCGCCCAAAAGCAGGATGCTGGGCTCGTTGGGATCTTGACTGCCGAGCACATAAATGTCCGCATCGCCGATCGTACCTTTCAATGGCGCATAATAATCACTCAACTTTTGCATCTCAGTCACTCCGGGTCCTTGAACGAAGATGGCTTCCGTGTAACGGAATTTCACATACTGGATTCCGGTGATCAAGGCGACAATCAAAGCCAAAGCGATGAAAATGATTGATAATTGCTGTTCTTTAAGAAATTTTTTCATGTCATTTCACCAATAAAACCCTTAAAAGAAATGTCGCAATCAACATCGCCGCCAAAGCTTTTTCATTCTTGCTTTTGCTTTCAAATAGATTCCACACGATGAAGACCAAAATAAACAACGTTAATATTTGATAAATGACTGTTAATACCGTTATCGCTGTCATAGTCGCACCCTCCTAATAATAGAGTCCAAGGACAATCATATATGCAACAGAATATATGATTGTCACGATGATAGGTACAATGAGTTTGGGCAGAACCGACACATATCGATCCACCCCCACTACGCGAGCCGATGTTTGTCCGGCAATGGCGGATGGTGGAAGAAAATCTCCAACAGACGCCAGCAAACTGAGTGCGCTTGCGACGATGATGGGATTCATAAAGATTAACGACATAACCACCGGACCGCCAAATACCGAAGCGGAAGCGAGTGGAGAAATCGACCCGAAAAGCGGAATAAAGATGGCTGCGCCCAGATATAGCAACAAGGGGTGTCGTCCCCAGGTGGTTTGTGCCAACGTCATTACGTTATATACCACATAGCCTCTGACGCCATTGAGCGTCATGATTTGTACCAACATACCAATTCCCATCAGCATGGCCATCACGGGAAGCGCGACGCGAATTGCCTCTTTGGTTGAAGCAATCAAATTGACCTTTCTCCCGACAAAGAATCCCGGCAACGCTGCGATGATGAAGACAAGCGGAGTACCAAAAGGCGGTAATATTTGCGGAAAGAAGTTCACAAAAACCAAAAGGACGATCAAGAGAACCAACGGAATATACACAGGCCACTTGACTTCGTTTTCAATGTTGAAATTGACTTTGTCTTCCAAGGCTTTGATGTCAATCTTTTTGATATGCTTACGCCCGAGATAGAGAACAAAGAAGATTGCCAGCGGCAGAATGAGGATGAGCAAAGGCAACATGAATCCGATATACGGCATATCAACGATGTCGCAAATGATCATGACGGGAATGTTGATCGGTGGGGCAATCATGCCACACACCGCGCCCGACGCGACGATCGCTGTCGTTTCCTTTTTCGGAATGCCGATTGCCAGCATCATCGGAGCTACAAGCGCGCCCGAACTGACAACCGATGTCACAGATGATCCGGTGATCATAGCCGGAAACATGATGATGAACATAAACGCCAGCAACAAAAGTGTGGGCCACTTATGTAATTTCTTGAGCACTGCGACGCTAAACTTATCCAACGTGCCCGCCCGCTCAATGACTTTCATATAAATCATTGCAGCTGCGATGGTAATGATTGGGTCGATGTACCCGAATGATCCATCAATCAAATGGCGCGGGAGTTGCAAAAATTGATACGGGGCCGTGATCGCATAAGCGATCCCCCCTGCCAGGGCAGAGAATAACATCGCGATGCCGGTCGGCAACTTAAAGACGACCGCGCACACAATGAACACCCCGATGATCAGAATAAAATACAGCAGTTCGATGTCCATAACGTCTCCTTAATAAGTAATATGATCATGCATCTATATATAATTATACAATTTTCTGGTCATTATCACAACGCGCACCGCCTCTGACGGCCAATGATGAATAATAATCAAATCGGCAAAAAGACACGCATCAAATCAAAAAAGAGAACATGAAAAGAATATGTGGAGATCTTTGCGACAAGAAAATTCAGAATCGTGATAAACCGCCACTTGCTCGGTTAATCGAACCTTATTCGCTTAAAAAAGATACGATTCGATCCAGTCGACGCAATACGCAAAAAATGGCTCGTCCACATGCTAATAATCGCCCAATTGAAAGCCAAAAAACCCGTTAACTCCAAATCCTTCTGCATTATAATGCAAGCCTTTTCCAAAATCAACCAAAAAAAATAAAAATGAGTAAAATCGCTTACAAACGCAAAAATAGTAGAAAATATGAGGTGTTCAACCTCAAGTTTTTCCGCAAATCCACACATAAAGAAATCAAATCATGAACATGATTATTTTATGATATTCTTTTAGGGGGTGCAAGCCGTTTTTCACCCAAAAATAATGCCTGATTTGACCATTTTTTGGTTTTTTTCCCAGATGATAGTCGATTTAGGACAACGATAAAAATACAGAAGGTCGCATCAAACCTTCTGTATGGATTTTCTGTAACGGATACAATCAGAACCACTTGTCAATAATAAACACTTCTGCTAGACGCTACTTTCGCCCGGCAAATAAAAACAATAAATCACTCAGTCGATTCAGATATTTTCCCGCGTATAGGAGATCTTCGCGTTGTTTTTCTATTGTGAAAGCCACGAAAGTCCTTTCGGTGCGACGGGCTACCGTCCGACACACGTCAAAGTACGCGCCCGTCAAACT
>JBAZGL010000132.1:0-3924 GCA_041652855.1 Candidatus Izemoplasmatales bacterium | reverse complement strand
GATATCTTTGCCTTGTGCGTTCAAGCGGTAGACGCCCTCACTCGATACTTCCCATAAATCAGGACATTGTTCAAGAATCACGTGAATCAAGTGAGAATGGGGATATTCCTTGAGTGAAGAATCAAGCGCAAAGCGGTCGGGAAACAACGCGAGGCTCGCGAGACTGATGTAGGCCAGTGAAGCGGGGAACCCACTTTTGACGAGTTGATCAATGGTGTACATAATCAGATGCGCATCACTGATGTGATGAATGTGGTCTTCCGGAAAGGGGCTGAATTTTTCTAGGATATGCCGTTTCATCATTCATTCCTCCTCTACTGTGCCATTCTATCATAGAATCGGGGTTCATGCAAACGCAAGGCGTATGGATTGAGTTATGTAATGTATGGGTATTTTCTTTAGTAAGCCTCACTAATCGACTTGCCTTGCATATGCAACACGAGGTAATCGGGGCCGCCTGCCTTGGAATCGGTACCACTCATATTGAAGCCCCCGAACGGTTGATAACCCACGATTGCGCCGGTGCACTTGCGATTGATGTAGAGGTTTCCGACATGGAAATCTTCCCGTGCAATTTCGATGTGTGCGCGGTTATTGGACAAGATCGATCCCGTCAAGCCGAATTCGGTTTGGTTGACCACGTCCAGACCTTCCATAAATGACCCGACTTTGGTGATGGCCAAGACCGGACCAAAAATCTCTTCTTGCATGATGCGCGCGGATGGAGCGACATCCTTGATGATCGTCGGTTCGATGAACCAACCTTTTTCGGGATGAGTCACGCCACCGAGAACGAGTTTTCCTTCGGTTTTGCCGATTTCAATATAACGTTCGATAGATTGGAAGGCTTTTTGATCGTTGACAGGTCCCATGGTCACACTTGGGTCAACCGGATCTCCCACAGTGATTTTTTTCGCTTGTTGCACGATTTTCTGCACTAACTCATCATAAATGGATTCATGAATGATCGCGCGCGAACAAGCACTGCATTTCTGCCCAGAAAATCCAAAAGCCGAGGATACGATTGCGGTTGCCGCATGATCGATGTCGTATTTTTCGTCTACGAGAATCGCATCTTTGCCACCCATCTCCGCAATCACGCGTTTCAACCAAATCTGACCTTTTCCGACTTTTGCCGCATTCTCATAAATAGCCTGTCCGACTTCTTTCGAACCGGTGAAGGAAATGAAACGGATTTTCGGATGTTTCACCATATAATCGCCGATTTCCGAACCGCGTCCGGGAACGAAGTTCAATACGCCTTCGGGCAGTCCTGCCCGTGACATCAAATCGACAAAACGACTGGCAATCACTTGGGTGGTCATCGCCGGTTTGAGCAAAACGGTATTACCGGCCACGATCGCTGCTGAAGTCATGCCAGTCAGGATCGCAAGCGGGAAATTCCACGGTGTGATGATCGCACCGACACCCAAAGGTATGTAGCGGTATTCATTCCGCTCGAGATTTCTCCGACTCAAGACCTTTGTGTCGATTTGGGTCATCTCAAGCATTTGTCTGCCATAGTATTCAAGAAAATCAATGGCCTCTGCGGTATCCGCATCAGCTTCAATCCAAGGCTTGCCCGCTTCCAGAGTCATCAACGCATTGAAATCGAAGCGCTCGCGTCTGAGGATCGCTGCGGCTTTGAAGAGCACGTCCGCACGGACGGATGCAGGCGTTTTTTTCCATGTCTCAAAGGCGTGAAGCGCGCAAGCCATCGCCTCATCCACTTCCTTGATGCCCGCTTGTGCGATTTTTCCGATGACTTCGAGATGATTCGCGGGGTTGAGCGATGTGTAGACTTCCTTGGTGAAGACCTTTCTTGAGCCCAAAATCAGCGGATGCGTCTCTCCTAGCTGACTTTTGACGCGTGAGATCGCCTCAAGATATGTCTGTTTGTTCTCATTGAGGCTGTAATCAACGAGCGGTTCGGTTTTATAAGGATAGATTGCCATGGGTATTACCTTCCTTTCAAAAGATTAAACGACTGATTTTTCAATATCGTCCATCGTATGTTTTTTAAAGCGATCGATGTGGTAAAGGGATACATCCAATGTCGGGGGTTCTTTGAGAATGATCTCGGATATCAAGACTCCGGTCATCGGGGCGAACATGAAACCGTGCCCGGAAAAACCGCATGCCATGGTATAGCCTTGAAGATTGGGAGCTTCACAGATGATGGGTTGCCGATCGGGTGACATATTATAAGATCCTCCCCATTGGCGTACCACGCGCAGCTTTCCAATCACAGGCAAAATCTCGCAGACGGTTTCAGCCATCGCTTCCAAAAATTGCCAGGATGAGGATATATCATGTCCTTGAACTTGATTCGGAGTGCTTCTGCCCATGAGGAAGCTTCCATGTGGGACTTGTTGGCAATAGATGTTTTTCTTGAAACTCATGACCATCGGTCCTTGGATTTTTTCGATGGGCTCAGTGACTAAAATCTCATGATTTTCGGAATATACGGGAATGTCAATCCCTGCCATCTTGCCGACCTCGCATGCATAACCTCCGGACGCGTTGACGACGTGGTGCGTCAAGATCGTGCGCTTGCTCGTGAGGACTTTTTCGATGCGGCCTGATTCAATCGAAATCGCACGCACCGTCTCAAAGAAGAGAAAGGTCACGCCGAGCCGTTTCGCAGCCTGATAATAGGCGTCGGTCATCTTGAATGGATTCAAATGGCCATCCGTGGGACAAAATGTGGCACTCACAAAAGCTTCGGGATTCAGATGGGGTACGATGTTTCGCGCTTCGGACACGCTCAATTGATGCGAGGGTATATTTAGTGAATTTTGCAGTCGCACGTTGTTTGTGAACTGCTCATGTTCTTCTTGATCCGTCGCAAGAATCAGATAGCCCTCTTGCTTGAACTCGATGTCATCCGCATAATCGAGGATGGTTGCCGCATCATGAAAGAACTCGATAGATCTTTTGGCCATCAAGCAATTGGCTTTGGTGGCCCATTGTTGGCGCACCCCGGCACCACAACGACCCGTTGCGCCACTGGTCATGTATGATTGGTCGACAACCACGATGTCCTTCACACCTTTATGCGCCAAATGATAAGCGATCGCCACACCGCTGATTCCGCTGCCGATAATCAAAATATTCGCGATCATCGTTTTTTTGCCGCCTTGATCGCTTCAAGGGGAACACCGATGATGAGTGGTCGAACGGTGTGCGTGGGAACATCCTCAATGCTTACGCCGAGAAAAGTCGCAATTTCACGACGGATCATTTCTTGGCAGTTTTGGCCTTGGCATGGCCCCATTCCGACTCGAAGCTGTCGTTTGAGGTCTTCGAAATGTGTATAGCCATTGTGCAACAACTCGCGGACTTGTTCCACGGTGACATCTTCACATCGGCAAATGATATTGGGCTCTTTATTCATGAGGACTCCTGATGGTGATAAAGTCATAGAGGTATTGTTGATCGATTGCCACCGTGACAATATGCGTATGATCCTGGATGGGTGTACTGCGAACCTCGAGGATCTTGACGGGGGCGATCACCTCGCCCGCTCGGTTCACGCCATGCCATACATCACTGACGTGGGGCAAAGGCAGAAACTCATAAGGAATCTTGAAAATCGCTTGATCTTGTTTCAATGAGACGACACAAATCGCGAGTCCGGGACAACTGTGGATACATATGCCACACCCCGTACATCTGTCGACATCGAGTTGGGGTCGATGATTGATATCCTGACCGATGGTAATGGCATGGACCGGGCAACTGGTCTCACAAGGGTTGCACGGTATCGCTTCATAGCACTCGATGATCGCTTTGGGTTTTAACAATACGTCTTGTTGGGGAAAACACGACTTCACTTGTTCGAGAGAGGGATAACCTAGTCGTTTGAGCATGATGAACCCCCTTTGAGTTTTTGTTGGCCCAAACGGATCTTTTCGCCAAAGG
>JBAZGL010000131.1:0-3931 GCA_041652855.1 Candidatus Izemoplasmatales bacterium | reverse complement strand
GGATTGACACTGGAGGAAGGCAAAGACATTTCCACATTGATGAGTTCGCTCCTTTCGATGATCTCGATCGAGGATGTCGAAGATGGAACCATTCTCGCAACGATCGATATGGTCGATCTCAAAGATATGAATCCATTTGATCCCGTCAGGGGTTCGTACGCGATTGAAATCCAAACGAAAGACAGCGAGGGCCTCGATTCCAACGTGCTCACGATTCCGCTGTCGATTGTCGGGATCGTCGACGATTTTGAAAACTATGACGACGACGCTGATTTCAAGGCGGAGTTCCCGCTATATGGATTCCGTTCGGGTTCCGGATGGAGTGTGGATGCTGGAGCATTGGTCGTAGGTGACGACAACGCACTTCAATTGACCTATCAATCAGGTACCAACGGCATTCGCTTCAATATTTCCAAAGCGACGCTTCTCAGTTTGGGCGCTGAATACATCGGTATCAAGATCACCACGTCTGAAGTGCTTTCAGGCACACCGAAATTCCAAGCCTTCGAATATGATTCATCTGGCGGTTATTCGGAATTGTACGGACTTCAAGGGATGATCTCTGCGACTGCGACCGGGACTTATGTCTTTATTCCCGTGAGTGCACTCAAAGATACCACCGCATCAATATCCATCCTGATCAATGTCGGGGCAGGAAACACCGGCACGATGACTTTGGACAACATAGTGATTAAATAACCACATTTTCATCAACAGATGTTTGGAGGAAAGGCGATTGCCTTTCCTCCAACGATGTTGTTGGATTTCAAGCAAAAAAACATCGCAATTGACAAGCGAAAAAGGTTTACAAATAACTGCTTTTCATATATCATATTATATGCACGCGCCATTAGCTCAGTTGGTAGAGCAAATGACTCTTAATCATTGGGTCCCGGGTTCGAGTCCCTGATGGCGCACCAGGATACACTATGAAGACTTGTCGTTCCATGGCAAGTCTTTTTCATATTCATCCATCGCGAGCTCTGTGGGAAGAATCAACATGAGATCACGGTCAATCATGCGTCATGCATGTCGCGAATGACATCCATTCATAAGGAATACGCATATCAGAAATGAGGACATGACGCATATATGAATATATAACATATATGATCATACTATTGATTTACGGCGAAAAACAGCGGTTTCTTCTCTTTTTTATACAGCATCTGAGATTCTAAGTTACAAGTTATGTATGAAAACTGACAGATTATGCCCTTTGAAATTTGGAAAAAAGAGTCTGTGATATAATGAGATAAAGAAAGCGCTTTACTAACTTTTTTTCGTCAAATATGAAGATGAATCCGTCACTTCATATCAGGGATGGAAGATGTCATCGGCATAGATTTCCGGAGGATGAGACACTGAAACCTGTGAGTGCGGGAATGCCTCGTCGAGCGAGATCGAGAAGTAGAACACACAAGGATATTAGGATGAAAGTCCATAATATTATATATTTTTTAGGGAGGAAATTATGAAAAGATCGATGTTTACAAGAACAGAAGTGAATGCGAAACATATTTTTCTAGGTGCTGTCATGTTTGTGACCGCTCTGTGTACCGCATTCATTTTCTCATCATCGTTCAAAGCGCACGCTGAAGGCATTGGCGGAACTGCATACAGCAGTGACTATTCCAGCCAGGAAGAAGCCTATGATGCCGCCAACTTATTCAATGAGTTGTTGGTAGAAGAAGGCATTGTGCTTTTGAAGAATGATGGCAATGCACTTCCACTCGCATCTGGAGCGAGAATCAATGTGCTTGGCAAAAACTCTGCCGACATCGCAATCGGTGGCACAGGGTCAAGTACCGGATCGGGTTCAGTCGAGGCGGCCAAGGCGATTAGTTTATATGAAAGCTTGGAAAACGCCGGGTTCGTACTCAATCCGGATCTTATCGCTTTCTATGAAAATGATCTGTTATCTGGAACCGGTCGTACCGCTCCGGCAATGGGGTCGAATCTGACGGGTTTGGCTACGGGAGAAACACCACCCGCGATGTATTCGGACAACCTCAAAAGCACATATGCGGATTACGCAGACGCGGCGATTGTAGTGATTACGCGTATCGGTGGAGAAGGATACGATCTACCGACAACCATGGTGAACAGCTCAGGGGCACCTTTAGCCGGATCCAATGCGGGAGATCATTACTTGGAACTTGATTTGTATGAGAAAGCGATCTTCGCTTCGCTCGAAGCTGATCCCAGCGTGAGCAAAGTCATCGTTATTGTCAATGCAAGCCAACAGATGGAATTGGGCTTCTTATACGACGAAGTCAATTACTCAAAAGTCAAGGCTGCCATCTGGGTCGGTGGACCTGGACAATCGGGTGTTGCTGCCATCGGTCGCGTTTTGAACGGTGAAGTCAACCCCTCCGGTCATCTTGTGGACACGTTCGCTGCGGATTTCAAATTGGATCCCGTATGGTTCAACTTTGGCACTTCCGGCGGCAAGGGAAAATATGGTACCCTTTCCGGAGAAACCTTCACAGCCGGCAATGTGAATTTTGTTGACTATGAGGAAGGCATCTATCTCGGATATCGTTATTGGGAGACTGCAGGTTTTGACAAGGACGATAACTGGGAATGGTACGATAACAACGTAGTATATCCATTCGGATATGGACTCAGTTACACCACATTTGCTTGGGAAATCGTTGGAAGCCCCTCGATTCCAAGTACACTCGCCCTCGATTCGAGCATTTCCGTGACTGTAAAAGTCACCAATACGGGGTCGGTAGCGGGCAAGGATGTCGTTCAACTCTATTACACGGCACCATATTATGATGGTGGTATCGAAAAATCGTTTGTCAGACTCGCCGACTTTGCTAAATCACCGCTTCTCGAACCGGGCGCTTCAGCAAATATCACGATGTCAGTGACTTTGAAAGATTTGGCAGCATATGATTATAGCGATGCCAATGGAAATGGTTTTAAAGGTTATGAGTTGGAAGCAGGAGACTATACGTTCCGCGTCCTGCAAAACGCTAATGCACGCTCAGTCAATGGTGTTTCCGACTTTGTCGTCAATGTTCCGGTTGCTGCGGGTGATTCCGCTACTAACGGTGCGACAGGTTTGAAATTCACACATGATGAAGTGACAGGCCACATTATTCAAAACCTGTTTGACGATGTATCACAAAGAGCCATCAACGGCACTTTGGAAGATAAGAACACCGATGAAGTCAGAAACAGTGGCGGATTCATGAATGTGATGTCTCGCGCTTCTGCAAAAGGCGGACTATCGGGAACGATTCCCGTTGATTATCCAACCAATGCAGAACGTACTGTTTCACAAGCTTTCTTGAATTCATATGGACTCCCAGGAAATGTGACGGCACGCAATGAAGCCGATATCGATAAACCTTGGTATCAAACCGAGTTCCCGACGCAAGCAGCAGATACGACGGGTCCCGTAACGGTTTTCTTGAAAGACTTGATTGGCAAAGATTTTGACGATCCATTATGGGATACGTTCATGAATCAAATGACTTATAGAGAAATGGCGACGCTCATCGGTGATGGCGCATTCCACACCATGGCGATGCCGCGCTTGGGCAAACCTTGGTCGATCGAAGTCGACGGTCCTGTAGGTTTGGTTCCGCGTCAAGTCAACGGACCTTTGATGGATATCAATGATTATGTGTCTTGTGTCTATGCAACCGAACCTGTGGTTGCGGCCACATGGAACAAAGAATTGGTTCATGCATACGGTGAAATGACCGGTGAAGAATCCATCTGGGGAAATACGGCATTTGCATATTCAGGCATCTATGCACCCGGACTCAACATTCACCGTTCACCATTCTCAGGGCGTAACTTTGAGTATTACAGTGAAGACGGTGTGCTATCCGGCAAGATGGCTGGCGCATTCTGTGCAGGCGCTGATAGCAAGGGTCTTTACACCATGATGAAACACTATGTATTGAAC
>JBAZGL010000130.1:0-3966 GCA_041652855.1 Candidatus Izemoplasmatales bacterium | reverse complement strand
ACAAGGAAAAGTCTTTATTGGATGGTTTGTCGAGGACGTGCTTTTTGACTTTGACACACCGATTACCCGAAATCTGATTGTCGAACCGCGTTTTCGTGATGCAAGCAGCTTTGTGCTGTCCTTTGTGCCCAACAACGGCGACACGATCGAGCCGTTGAGTTTCTATGAAAATCAACGCATTACAGATCTTCCGAAACCATTCTTGGCGGATCATCGCTTCTATGGTTGGTATGAAGATGCGGGGTTGACCCTGCCGTTTGCGCGCAATTACTTGACAGACGACCTGACGATCTATGCCCGTTTCGTCGATGCGAGCGTCGTCATTCTGACGGAAGACTTTGATTACGCAATTGGATCATCCTTGGGAGATTCACTATGGAACGAAACCAAACCGGGCTTGGCGACCATCATCGATGCCTCGGGCATCAAGACGCTCAAACTCGTCGAAGGCGGTTCGGAAGCGGCCTATGATTTGCCACTGTCGGGCTTCGCTCCCGGAAGATATGTGATGGTCTATGACTTCTATCAAGGAAGCGGTGGCGCATCGTTCACCATTGAACTTCATGCTTCAGGCAATCGCGTTTTCACTGTCGGGGCAAATCGTCAAAACCGGGTAACGTATCGTAACGCCGACGGGACTGAAACCGCAGTGGACCTCGGGACATATGCGATCCAACCAAGCAAAATCTATCGCGTGGCGATTATCTTTGACACGGAAAATCACTTCTATAAGTACTATATACATGATGGCGAAGACTGGACCCAAATCACGCGTGTGGGTGGCATCGATTTTATGCGGACTGACCCGATTGACTCTATTCGTATTCGCATCGTGGGTACCACATCTTTGAGTTCGGTTCCCGAATCCTATATTCAGAACCTGATCATCGAATCTTCGAGTGAAGTTTCAAGCGGAAAATCCATCTATGACCCGGAACCCGCGATTGATCCGGATTTAATGCTCAATCAAATCTATCACAACCTAACGATTCCCTTTGCGGATGATATTCGTGGGGATCTCTATCTGAGTCACAAAATGTATTTGATTCCGATTACTTGGCAATCCGGGAATCCGACGTATATCTCTGACTTGGGCGCGGTGACGCGGCCCGTCAATAACCCGGTTTCGGTCACCATGACCGCAACATTCTCGATGGCCGGCGTGACGCGAACGAAATCGTTCAACGTGACGATCAAACCGATCGGAGATGTACCGACATTTCTGGAAATGGATTACAGTCTCAATGGCTTTGCATCGGGACATGTGTCGATTCCTGATTTGAAAGAGGGGGATCCGGGATACTATGTCGTGACCAACCCCTTGGAGTTTATGGACGCAATCAACGCCGAAAACAGTTCTTCGAAAGGTACAACCGCAGCCCGGATCATCGAGATCCGTGCCGATCTCGATCTCGGTTACCTTGAAGTCACCCAACAATACGGAGCGATTCGGAATTTTCTGGCCCACAGTACGCCCTTGATGCATCCAACGTTGATTCAAACCGGCGTCAGCAAAATCTATATTCAGGACCGTGATGGCTCCACCGCGAAATATCACGAAGGATTGATGATTTTTTCTGAGACTGGGCATACGATTAGACACGCCTCCTTCAATATTAAACGCGCCAACAATATTATCATCCGGAATCTCCGCTTTGATGAGTTGTGGGAATGGGATGAAAAGGACAAGGGAGATTACGACACCAACGATTGGGATTATTTCACAGTTGATACGGTGAACGGCATCTGGTTTGACCATATTGAACTTGGCAAGGCTTACGACGGTCTTATCGACTTCAAAGCCGGAAGTTCCGTGGCGGCCTCTGTCGTCAACGCGACCTTCTCATATATGTATTTGGATTTTGTCGTCAATGACTTTATTGAGGCTCAGTTTCTTCATCTCGAAGCGAATCGATCCCAGTATAAATACTATAATGATATGCGGCTCGCGGGAATGTCCATGGCTGAAATCATGCACTTGAACAGTTTCCAGAAGAAGGGCTTTCTTTTAGGGGGAAGCGAACTTCGGGCAGGGAATGTCTTCACATTGACGATCTATAACTCCTATATCAGAAATCTACAAGATCGTTTCCCGAGAGTGCGCGGCGGAGATGTCCATATCTTCAATTCCATCTATGATGCGACGGATGTCTATGAGACGCGCAATTTGGTACGCGAGTTGTATCCGACACTCTTTGCGAAATCCGAATATAACCGTCAATTGACGAACCAAGCGCTTGTTACGACTGAACAAGGAGCCATTTTCATGGAATACTCCATGATTCTCGGCGTTTCTCAAGTCATCAAGTCAAACCAAGTGAACGGTGGACATCCGCTTATGACCGGTAAGTATCTGGTGGAAGATAGTCTTTATGTACTGGGAGACACGGTGTTTTATGGTTCCTCAGAAGATGAAGACACAGCGTTCATTCGCGCCAACAGCGAACCGATTCTGCCATTTTCTTGGTCGACGGTGACGGAGTTGCCTTATTCTGGTTATCAACTGATTCCGGTCAATGTCCTCGAAGATTTCTTTAACATGGTGATCATCGGTGTCACAGACCAGCCATTCAATTGGTTGACGACCGAGTCCGAGTAAATAAGCAACGAAATAAATATATAATGATAATAATAGGAGGGTAATTTATGACATTCAGACGAAAAAGACTGGCATCGTTAGGCCTTTTTATCGCACTCGTTTTTGGATTGATTGCATGTGAAGGCTTTACGACGGCGGCGCCGACGACGGCAGCCCCGACGACGGCAGCCCCGACGACGGCAGCTCCGACGACGGCAGCTCCGACAACGCTCGCACCAACCACCGGGGCACCCACAACACTCGCGCCGACGACACTTGCACCGACGACGTTGGCGCCAACAACACTTGCACCGACGACGTTGGCACCCACAACACTTGCACCAACGACGTTGGCACCAACGACACTTGCACCGACGACATTAGCTCCGACAACGGCTGCGCCCACAACTGAGGCAGAAAAGTTCGTCGTCAGCTTTGACTCGGGTGATGGCAGTGCGGTTTTGCCCATCGAAGATGTGTTATCCGGGGCTAAGGTGACCGCGCCGACGCCACCCACATTTGACGAACACGTATTCATGGGCTGGTACAAGGAAGCATCTTTGGACACATTGTGGGATTTCGATGTGGACGTGGTGACAGAAAGTATCACGCTTTATGCGAAATGGGCCATCAAGACGTATAGCGTCACATTTGATATGGATGGCGCAGATGCCCTTTCACCGATTACTGATTTGCTCAAGGGTGCTTTGGTAGTCGAACCCGATGCTCCCGTCAAAACGAATGCGACGTTCCTCGGTTGGTATAAGGAACTCGCATATGAAACTGAATGGGATTTCTTAGTCGATACCATCGAGGAAAATACCACGATTTATGCCAAGTGGGATATTCCTGGTACGCCGATAGCGACGGCAGCAGAGTTCTATGATATGACCATCAGTGGATCAGAGCGCGCATTTTATCTCACTGCGGACATCAACTTTGCCGACTTCACTTGGGTCCAAACAGGAAACGGACAATCCTTCAAGGGACATTTCGAAGGGTTTGACCATGTACTATCGAACATCACGATTACCGGAGAAGGCTCAGGTGTGTATGGTGGCTTGTTCCAGAGAGCGACAGGCGCATCAATCCAAAATCTGAAAATCGTTAATGCATCGATCGATGTGAATGGCCGTGCAGGCATCCTGATCGGCCGCGTGGAAAATGACGCAGTAGTCGTCAATAATATCACAATCGAGTCATCATCGGTGAAAGGAACTGCGGGTGAGGGTGTAGGTATCTTGGTGGGTAACGCCAGCCATGGAGTTACCGCTGACAACATCGTCATTATCTCCTCTTCAGCATTCAATACCGCCAAGAACGTCTCGCTCTTCGTGGGCCGAGCGGATCATGTCGCGCACTTCACAGATGTATATATTTATGATTCA
>JBAZGL010000129.1:0-3995 GCA_041652855.1 Candidatus Izemoplasmatales bacterium | reverse complement strand
CAACTGGTGCATCGGCGTAAGACCGACAGAAATGCAAAGTGTATCGATCGGGATCGTCGTTTCCGTATCTTCGATGGGCTGCCACTTTTCATCCAGGCGGATGGTTTCAATCGCTTCGATCGCTGTCATGCCAATCGCGCGCTTCACAGTAGTTTGCGTCATGATTGGCACACCGAGTCGTCGCAATTTCGATGCATGCACTTTATATCCGCCGATATTCGGCGCAGCTTCGAGCACGGCTTTGACGTTCACACCCGCTTGCATCATTTGATAACTCACAATCAAACCGATGTTGCCTGACCCCACCATCACGGCGTTTTTCCCGGGAAGCACACCATAGAGATTCATCAATGTCTGCACCGCGCCTGCGCCATAGATACCCGGAAGATCATTGTTGGGAAAACTCAACAAACGTTCACTTGCTCCGGTGGCGATGATGATCGCCTCGGCTTGATATTTTTGGTAGATGCCTTGCTGATAGACGCTGATCACGCGATCAGGATATATCGCGACCACCGTCGCCTCGAGATGAAGTTCAAAGTTATCTTGATATGCTTCGATTTCGCGATAGAGTTTCTTGGCGATATCATACCCGCGTGTTTTGGCATATTGTTTTTGCGATCCGAAAAATTTATGAGTCTGTTTGATCAGTTGACCGCCGATGAGGGGAGAACGTTCGAACATCGCCACGTGCACCCCGGCACGCAAAAGGATGCCCGCAGCGGATAAACCAGCGGGCCCCGAACCGATAATGATGACTTCTCGTTGATTCATGTGATGCGACCCAGCCCTTCTTCCAATTCCACGATCATGCCTTCCTCCAAGGGAGTGATGCACGTCTTGATGTTCGAGACATGATTCACTCTCATATGACATGAACCGCAATTCCCGATGGCACAATAGAATCCTCGAGCGCGTTTATGATGGATACTCTTGGACAACTCTTTGAAACCCAGTGCATGTAATGCCGAAGCGATGGTGTCACCTTCATGGCCAATCTGAGGTTGACCATTGAAGGTGAAATGAATCACTTTTTTTTCTGGAATATCAAGAATCGGATGTTTGTGTATTCTCACATGATTCACCACTTTCAACGCTAATATCATAACATAAAACGCTTTCATTAGGAATACCCCATTTTGAGGAAATCTTACGATACACTTCGAAATAAGCTCCCTATAAAACAGGACTGATCGCTTTCGGTGGTCACCGTAAATCCATGAAATCATGTGTTTCATTTCAGAAAAACGCCTTGGAAAGCCAGTGATTTTCCGAGATAGATTGTCACACTTATTCGAATATGATACAATCCGGATATATGATAGTGGGGAGATGAACCGCTCATGAATCGGATCAAAAAATGGCTGAGCATTCAACAAAATCAAAACGCACGCTTACTATTGCTTGTGGGTATCGTCTTGTTCAACGTTCTGTTATGGCTGGTCTCGTCCATCGTCGCCTATTTGATCGATCCGGATCTTTATGGTTCGATCGTTTCATCCCTATGGAGCAGCGGCATCACATGGATGCTTGAACCGGGATTCTATGATCCCTCACTCAGTCCACCGATACGGATCATTTCGATTATCGTCATCATCACCTCGATGATCACTTTCAGTGGAGGCATCATCGCATATGTGGCGAACTTGTTTTCTTCCATCATCGAACATGCCCGGAAAGGTCGCAATGCGCTTTATATCTACGACCATATCCTCATTCTCAATTGGAACACGAAAGCCTTGGAACTGATCGCGGATTATCGCTTTGATGAAAACGTCACCGAAATTGTCGTCCTGTCCCAGTTTGAAAAGGATGATATCGAGAAACAGATCAAACGGAAAATGTACGATATGGCCGATCGCAAACATACCAAAAAGATGAAAGTCATCGTCAAGGAAGGCGATGTCTATTCCAAACAGGATTTAGACCATGTCTGCCTTTCCGAGGCAAAAACCATCATCATCCTTGCAAATGAAGATGAACGTCAGTCCGATATTCCCAACAATCCCGACATTCTATCCATCAAATCATTGATGTTGATCGCAAATACACATCTCCGCCCTGAGCAAACCATCATCGTGGAGATCCGTGACGAATCCACGCTCCCATTGATTATGGACAAAATCTCACGTCAACTCTCGCTCGAACATCAAATCATTCCGATTCTTTCCGATGAGATGCTCGGAAGGCTCATTGCGCAGACCATTCTTTATCCCTATCTGAATCAAGTGTTCCAAGAGTTGCTCTCGTTTGCAGGCATGGAGTTTTACAGTAAACACAATGGCTCTTTTTCTGATGAGTACGCCTTCAATCCTTGCGCCATTCCTGTGTTTGAACGTCACGGCATCCTCTATATGTTATCTGAATCAGAGCGCCATCTCGACCAACGTCGCCCTGAACCCTTCCCGAAATTCGATGGTCATGTCCAACTTCGCCATGATTTCTCTTATCCTGAGACCACCATTGTCATCTTTGGAAAAAACAACAAACTCAAGTTCATTCTGGACTCGCTCAAATGGTTCGAAAAAGATGCGAATACGACGGTTCACATCACCCATATCCCAGCCAATGACCCAAAAACCATCACAAAATATATCAAAGATATCGAAAAAATCGATACCATCCTCGTGCTCTCCGATGATCACCTCGATCCGAAAGATTTCGACTCGAGCGTCTTGGTCACTCTGCTCATGATCCAAGAAATCGCAAAGAGCCACCAAGCAAAAATCGTACTCGAGCTTTTGAATCCCCGTCATTATGACATCGCCAAATCCTATAATATCGATAATACCATCATCAGCAATCAATACGTCAGCCGCATCATCACCCAATTGAGCAAGAACCCCTCTTTATATCCCTTGTATATGGAGTTGCTGACATATGATGCCGAAAATGCCTCATATGAAATCTATACCTTCCCCGTCGAAACGATGATTCAAAGCGAATGGCCGATCACATTCGCTTCCACCAGCGAACTAATCCACACCATCTATGATACTTCCGACGCCACGTTCATGCCCATCGGACGAATCTCATCAGGTGTCGTGGAAATCTTCCATGGCAATTTAGACCATACTGGACGCCTCACCCTCGAACAAGGCGATCAACTCATTGTCTTGTGCAAATAACGTCTGAACAATAGCGTCCACGCCGCGTTCAACCGGGAAATCATATCATCGATTTCCTTTTCTTCAAGATCTGAATATCCCATGACAATCGTTGCGGGGGTATCCTTGATAGGCGAAAGCATGTATTGGCTCAGCCCATTGATCAGGACCCCTTTTTCTTTTGCGCATGCGATGAGGCGAGATTCGGATATCGCTTCAAAAACCATCAGAAAATGCAAGCCTGCGTCAGATCCCACAATCCGAAACATATCATCAAAGGGCAACCTCATCAACGCAGTCATCAAGTAGTCGCGTTTGGCTTTATACAAGTTACGCATGCGGTTGAGATGTCGCTCAAAGTGACTATCCGCCATAAACTGCCTGAGCGTCATCTGCTGGATCATGGACACAGGACAGGAATAGTCCCATGAATGAAGACGCATTTTCTGACGCAAAGACGATGGAATGACCACAAACCCGATGCGAATCGAAGGCGCGATACTCTTGGAAAACGAATTAAAATAGATGACTTTGCCGTGATGGTCAAGACTTCTGAGCGCGGGAATGGGTTTCCCGGAAAAGCGGAATTCGCTATCGTAGTCATCTTCAAGAATCCAGCGATCGTCGCGTTGATTCGCCCACTCAAGCACGGCCATCCGCTTCTTGACGGACATCACTTCTGTGGTTGGAAACTGGTGCGATGGTGTGATGTGAATCATGGTCACATGACTGGCTTCGAGCGCATCCATCGCCATCCCATTGCCATCGAGCCGGATTGGCGTCGTGGGAATGCTGAGACTTCGATACATGTGCGATAGCTTCGGATAACCTGGATTTTCCAGCCCGACGCATAAATGCTCGGGCATCAATCCTTTGACGAGCGGCACG
>JBAZGL010000128.1:0-4039 GCA_041652855.1 Candidatus Izemoplasmatales bacterium | reverse complement strand
GATTGTACGGGACAAAGTGGGAAAATATTCTGCCGAAGAAAAAAACGAAATGAATCGACATCCCATCATCGGGAACCAATACTTCTCCCAAGTCATGGAAAACCATCCCGATGAACCCATCTGGAGCATGGCGCAAAATGTGGCTATGTATCATCACGAGCGGTTTGATGGCCTCGGATACCCCTATAACCTTAAAGGTTATGATATTCCGCTTGAAGCACGGATTGTCGCAGTCGCGAACGCCTATGACAACATGACTACCCAAAAACCCTACCGCGGAAAACGAACCCATCACACGGCGGTCAAAATCATCAAATCGGAAGCTTCAATCTCCTTTGATCCGGATGTGGTCGAGGCATTCATCAACAAGGAATCGCTATTCGTCTATAGCAATCACAAAATGAACACGTCTCCTCCCAACAATGAACTGGAATAAGATCCTCCTTATTCTCCGGTTTCATTCAAGATGATTGTCGATACGGCAATCATCTTTTCTATAAAAAAAATGCACCGGTTTCGGTACATTCTTTGAATGAATCATTCGTTGATTTGATTCATAACATCTTTGACAAATCTGTCGATCTTGGCCTGAACAAAGGCGTGAATGCTCTTTTCCCTGCCGTCAATTAAGGGAGTGAGATCCATCGCATAGATGAGTTGTGAAGCTTGATCCACTGTATGGCTCGCATGATATGTCGCATGAGCGCTTCTTCTGCCAATAGTCGCGAGATCATATCTCTTACCGCCGGCGACTTGACTTTGATGAGCCAAAAGTTGTTTCTGTGTCATCCGTTTGCCTTTCGAGACATCGAACACCACTTTTTCATCATCCGACATCCAGTCAAGATCCCGCCACACTTCAACCCCATACAACGCTTTGGGTTTGGCATCGATTGGCAGTGAATTGATCGTCTGAATCAATTGATGGGCTACAGCGACATGCGTGGGATGCTTGTCACAGAGATTATGCGTGTAGATGATATCGGGTTTTAGCTTGGTGATCACGCGTTTCATCGCCATGCGAACCGAGGCGTCTGAAGCCTTGACCCGTTCGCTTGGAAAATTCAAAAAAACGATTTCTTGGTACTTCCCCATATCCGCGGCACGTTTTTGTTCTTTGATCCGCACGTGTTTCATCATCTCGTTAGTGTAGTTCGCGAATCGGCCATCACGTGCGCTTCCAGCCCCATCAGTCACCACGACGCCCACAAAGGCCCCCTCGCCTTGAAGACTGCGAAGAATCCCGTCCGTCGCCAAGATCTCGATATCGTCATGATGCGCTGCAATCGCTAAAAAACGCACTTTCCCCTTGATTCCTTTTTTCGGCAAGTAGACAATGGTATTATCTTGCATGGAAAATCCTCCTATAAATACGCTGCCGCCAAGGCTTGGCCCAGTCGGCGATCATTCTCGTTTGGCAGGTGGATGGTGCAATCGACTTGATGCTTAAGCAATACATCGCGTGCCGCTTGAATCAACTTCGCGCCCCCGATCCCGCTCGTGACCCGTCCCATCAGCATCACCGCGGAAAAAGGAACAAACATATGATAGTAAAGCAGCGAATATCCAAGGTATACACCCGTATCATGATACGCATCCAGCGCGATTTGCGATCCCGCTTGAGCAAGAGAGGCGATTTCTTTCAACTTTTCCGCAGGTGTCATCGATGGATCCAATATGATTCCGCCTTGTTCGGCGAGACGGATCATCGCATCTTGGGAATGATATTTCGCCCCCACACCGCGATCGTGACTCCATTCATCAATCGCGGCATCCGGATGCATCGCAACCGGGACAAACGCCAACTCCCACAGCCAGCCAAGAAAACGTCCTTCGGGATTGATATAGCCCGAAGCCTGGCTCGTACCCAGAGCGATTCCGAGGATGTTGCCCTGTTGCAAGGTTCGAGACGCCATGAAGGCTGCTACGTCGCCATCATTGGCGACCTGGACGCTCGCACCGAATCGTTGGGCTATCTCAGTAAAAATGTTTTGCAATCGGGTGATGCGCTCGCTTCTTGGAACGCGAATGAACAAAGACGCCACGCGGACTTGATTGGAGACGATGATTCCTGCGGAACTCACACCGATACGGTCCACATGATCCAGATGACTTGCAGCCTTGGCCATGGCATCTTCAATCTGTTTTCGGTGGTATGAGGCATCCGCATTCACTTTGGGATGCCAAATGATCTCTTCTTGATACAAGACGTTTCCGTCTTGAACAGCCACGACCTTCATATCGCTTCCTCCCGCATCGAAACCGATGCGGTTACCCTTGAAGTCACCGCCGATGTCCACACATTCGGGATGCGACTGCGGTAAAGCATCGAGTGTACAGTGGATCCATTCCAAGGGGTGGTTGTATACTTCTTCCATGATATTCACATCAAAACTTCTTGCGCCATCTTGAGAAAAAGTCTTTTTGAGCCATGTGAAGAGACCGAGAGGCCCTACGACGTGAATGCGATAACCGCCCACCATATACATCAAGGTTTTGACGATTTTTTCCGCGAACACTTGGTTCAACGCGTCTGTAGCAACATCATCAGAATAAACGAACGCGTCAAACCGAAAATTATATCCTTGGTGGCGTTCAATGACCAGTGCGAAGGGGACTTTGCACAACGACAATCGTACGCGTTCTTGAAAGTCTCTCATGTATTCATAGATGGGCAAGAACGCTCCATCAATCCGATTTTCGATCATTGCCTATAGCCTCCCGCACCCGCGACCACCGCCTGAGCACGAGTGGCATCACTCAACATCGTCGAAGCCAAGGAATCGATGATGACCCACAAATCGGGATGCATTCTCAATGCGCTCGCGGGACAGGCTTCCGTCACTTCGCCTTCGAGCATGTTCATAACGGCTTGAGCCTTGGACTTTCCGCTTGCCATAATCACAATCCTTTTGGCTTCAAGAATGTTTTCAATGCCCATGGTGATAGCGTATTTCGGCACTTCGTCGATTGATGAGAAAAATCGCGCATTGGCACGTCGGGTATCCTCTGTGAGTGTGACCACGCGTGTCCGGGCAGAAAACGGGGTTCCCGGTTCGTTGAAACCGATATGGCCGTTGATCCCCAGACCGAGAAGCTGGATGTCACGCGGATGGATCGCCAACTGCTCCTCATACATGAGGCAACTCTGATGAAGCGAAATGGAATCGCCTCTCGGGATGTGGAAGTTGGATAGCTTGATATCCAAAAAGTCGATCAGATGCGATCGCATGAAGTGATAATAACTTTGCGGATGATTGGTTTCCAATCCGACATACTCATCGAGATTGAATAACTTCGCATCGCGATAGGAAGTTTGATGTTTCTGATGGTCGTCGATGATCATCTGGTATAGCTTTTTAGGTGTGTCACCCGTTGGCATACCGAAGACGGCGTCCGCTTTTCTCGTGATGGTCTCTTTGATGAATGCAAAAGCTTGTTGGCTCAGGGTTTGGTTATCCGAGGTCATAATGAGGTTCATGCAAGTTCCTTTCCCTTCGTCGATTCATATCGAAGTACATCATTTCTGTCCAAGTCTTTGATAAGAATGAACAAGAGGTATTGACAAACACAGACAGAATATTTATAATTATGTTAGACTTTTACATAATAATATCAAATTCTCGACTCCTTGTCAATATCAAGACGGTTTTCCACACTACAAATAGATATATTTTCTAAATATAATGAAAAATGAGTTAACTGTGTTTTTCCGGGTTCAATGATCAAGCGCTTAAAGGGGGAATAAGATGATTACTGATTACGAAAAACTAGGAAATGGCGCAAAACGTGTCAAGATGATTCATACGGAGCGGCTTTTGGGCGCGCTATACAAAGATGATTATTCCGTCGTCGAACTCGCTAAAATCATCGGTGTGTCTCATCCGACGACAAAATCCATCATCGATCAACTGCTTTCTGAAAATATCGTCACCAAAAGCGAAAAAACGTGTGAAAAATCGGTAGGCAGACCTCATGTTCGCTACACGCTCAACCCGCATCACGGCGTATTTGTGTGTATCAATTTCGAGCGATACGA
>JBAZGL010000127.1:0-4067 GCA_041652855.1 Candidatus Izemoplasmatales bacterium | reverse complement strand
TCTTCCGATCTTGAATCTGATATGAATCTCCACAAAAAAAACCGGATATATCCGGCTTTTCAAGTTTATTTTGCGAACATGATCCGTTCACTCTGAAACATCTTGTTCAAGATGAAGATCAAGATTCCGGCATAAACGATATTGGCACCAATCGACACCAATAAGTAAGTCAGGACCCCGGTTTCAAAGGTGAAGATCGCCTTCATCGTTTGCACGCTGTTATAGATGGGAATCAGATACATCACAAAGCGGGAATCGGCACTCTCGGAAAACATCGATGTCACACCCACAAGAATCGTTGCGATATAGACAAACACGATCAACGTGCCCGCCTCTTTCAAATTTTTCGCGTACGCCGACAAAATCGAAATCATCCCGACAATCACGAACACGGTCGAAAACAATAACAAAAGCAACATCGCATAATCCCCGACACCATAAATCGAGGAATCAATGCCTTCCATCTCGAATAATTTGGGGAAGGAAGCGATGATACCGATGAATGAAGATACCGTCGATATCAGCGACAAAACCGAAAGGCTGAAGACTTTGCCGATGGCGATTTCGGTTCGCTTGACCGGCGTAATCAGAAGTGTCGCAATCGTGCCGCGCTCTTTTTCTCCGGCAATTGACTCCGGACCGATGGACATCGCGCCCGAAAACAAAAACATGATGACGAGCATCGGCAAGATCATGGAAAACATGCGTCCGGCAATGATATCCTGGTTGATTTCCGTGTTGTCGATATCCATCGCGAAATAGGTGGTGTCCCCATATAATGCCAAACTCAAAGCATTCTGGTATTGATAGAGGTATCCCGAAAAGCGGTTGTAAACCGACTGAGATTGACTGTTATTGGGATTGAAGTAGACTCTGACGCCCGGCTTGTCTCCCGTCCCGTCATAGGTCTCAAAATCCGCATCAAAGACAATCCATACATCCCAATTGCCCTCATCGATCCGGCCGACGTAGAGTTCTTCCGCGCTCTCCTCCACAAATTCAGTATTGAGGATTTCCAAATCTTCCACGCTCTCATATAAACTGATGAAGCCTTGGGGTGCATTGACGATCGCCACATTGGCTTCATCCGGCTGCATCATGCTCGTCGTCGCGTTGCCGATGAACGAGTAGATGAGAAAGATCATCAGTCCCGGAAGAATCATGACACTCATCACGAGTCGTTTGTCCTTGATCACGCGGTCCCATTCTTTTTTAAAAATGGTCAGTATATTTTTCATCACACCTCACCCGCTTCTTCCTGAACAAGATCGAAAAACAGATTTTCCAAATCTTCTTCGTTTTTGACGAGATCGCCGAGCAGGAGCGTCTTTTTCAACGTGCCGTTCAAAATGATGCCGACGCGGTCGCAAATCTTTTCGACCAAGGAAAAGATATGTGTCGATACGATGATGGTCTTGCCTTCATCGCGTAATTCTTTTAAGTAATCCGTGACCACCTTGGCTGTCAACACATCCAAGCCGTTGGTGGGCTCATCAAATACGATAACCTTGGGATCATGAACCAAAGAAATGGCGATTTGCGCTTTTTGACGCATGCCCGTAGAGAGTTCACCGACTTTGACTTCTGCGAACTTGTCAATCCCGAAACGGGAAAACAGACTTTGTTTGCGCGTTTTGCTCACCTCGGGGTCAACCCCATGCAACCGCGAAAAATAGTCAAATAGATAGTTTGGCGTAAAAAAATCTTCCAACTTGAGATCACTGGTCAAAAACCCGATTTCCTTTCTCACCGCATCTGGGTCATTCTGTACGGAATGTCCATGGACAGTGATCGAACCCGAATCTGGTTGAATCAAAGTAGAAATGCATCTCAGACACGTCGTTTTGCCTGCGCCGTTCGGCCCGAGCAATCCATAGATTTCTCCCGGATAGGCGGAAAATGAAAGATGGTTGACCGCAACCTTGATTCGATCGGAGGTATGCTCGATTTTTTGTTGCTTGCGTGACAAACGAAACGTTTTCGTGATGTCATCGACATGTATCATGGGATCCATTATCATCACTCGCTTTCACAGACCATCATACCAAAAACCCTCTAAAATTACAACAAAATAATGAACGGTTAACGCTAACTGTCGATGTTAGCGCATGTATTGAATCATGCTTCCTTCAATCCGAGTCGATGAGCGGGACAAAACGGCAAGCACAAATCTGCCTGATGCTTTTTTGCCCGTCCACGCGTGTGACTTGGATCAATTCTTGATACATGCTTCCTCCGACGGGAATGACCATGATGCCCCCCTCTTTCAGTTGCGTCCATAGTGTTTCTGGTATATGCCTAGCGGCAGCGGTCACGATAATCCGATCATATAATGCGTGTTGTTTCCAGCCATAGGTGCCATTACCCAAATGAAAACGGATGTGATGATAGCCCAGTTTTGTAAGCGTATCAATGGCACCTTTCTGCAAGACGCCATGACGCTCGATCGTATAGACTTCTCGAGCCAAGCATGCCAAAATCGCGGTCTGATAGCCGCTGCCGGTCCCGATCTCGAGAACCCGGTCATCCGGCTCCACTTCCAGCGCTTCACTCATGAGTGCGACCATGTACGGCTGAGAGATCGTCTGCTCGAGCGCGGTGGGCATAGGCGTATCATGATACGCGATGGATGAAAACTCCGCGCGCACGAACAGATGCCTCGGCACGTGAAGCATCGCTTCAATCACCCGTTGATCCTGAATGCCCCGCGCAAGCAACTGCTGTTCAACCATCAATCTTCTCGCGTCCACGAATGGATCCATCGCCTGCATATGCTTTAGGGTAGATCGCGCTCATATGCGCGATCATACGCATCCATCCATATCAAAGACACGAGATAGGGATGATCGATAAAGGGATTCCGATTATTTTGATGTTGATAGATGACTTCATTCCGTTGATGTTCGAACTGATCGACTTCATCTGCACGATGCCAAGAGAGTAAATCGTTGAATACAGCCATTTTCGCCCCTTCGGGTGTATAATTCGTCTCGGGATCGTTCGGTAAGATCTCGTTCACCAAAGATAGCTCGGGATACATAATCACCATATAGAACAAGATCCGCGCCACATCTCCTTGGTCCAGGATTCCGGGATCGTAGGTGTCGCTCGTCGTGGAAGTCGTGAAGACCTTGTTGCTTCGGGATGAATTGATGGATGGGACAATGGCGCGAAGATTATGCAAATCCGAAGCGATGTTGCGCTCCGTGTTCGTGACTCTCGGAACGCCAAGACGGGAGTTCGGCCACACGTGTTCGCGATGCCAACTCGTTTCATCCCAAACCCTCGCTACTGCGTCCCGTGAATAGATGGTCAGGACTTTGTCATCATAATCCGGATGGACATCCGCATCTTGAAGGATCTGTCGGGCTTCCGCATACGACTTTCTTTCGATGTCGTGTTGGATGATGCCTCTGAGTGCAGCCACCAAGGCTTCGCCATGGAGCCCCTCGATCCCGTCATAATACCCTGTATAATCGATCTCCAGCAAGCTTGCATCTTCGAACACGCCATGTTGTATGATCGTCGATCTGTAGAACCCATCCGCGTCCAAGGCATAATAGATGACTTCGTGATATCCGGGCTTGGACGTATCCACATGACCATAAACCAAACAGGCATCATCGCCAGAATACATATCTGTGGCGATACACCCCGAAGGCTCCCAAATGTCATTTAAAGAGTAATGTATGATAAAATCCTGGGTAAAACTGATCGATATCCGCTCAGAGTCGTTGGGAAAATATGCGCCTTCGCTCATGAAGAGGTCAGGATTATCCGGCGTGTGGTAAAAATCGCGATAGATTTTGATGTTATCGATATTCACACGATTCGCGGTCGCACTCTGGATGCGCACAAAAAGTGGCGTATCCACGTCAAGTAAGTGGTTTTGATACCAAGTATCCGTGAAATGAAAGTCGAATGATTTCCAAACTCCATCTGCTTGCAGTTCATCGAGCAATATCCATTGTGACTGATCGTGTGACACATAGACCGAAATATCACTCAAGCTGTCACTGAGATACCTGCCGTATTCGAATTGAACACGGCGTAATCCTTTGATCGAA
>JBAZGL010000126.1:0-4074 GCA_041652855.1 Candidatus Izemoplasmatales bacterium | reverse complement strand
CAGGCATAGGGCACAACGTAATCGGCGAATCCGCTCTCCGCATAAAGCGAAGCGAGCGTCGGATTCAACTCAAGTTCATCAAAATGCGTCAGCAAGTTGAAATCAATGGGTTGGATCATCTCATCCTGGATGAATTTGTCAATCATGTAGTCCGAAGGGAAAACGAGATCGTATACCGCATTTTGGGCAATTAGAAGCGAAGCCATGTCCTCATTGGAACCCACAGGCTTATACTTCACGTCAATCCGGTATTCCTTTTCAAATTGCTTGATCAGACTCTCATCCATGTAATCACCCCAGTTCAGTACATAGAGCTTGTCTTTGTACGAGCATGCGGTCAATGTGAGGACGAATGCGAGACTAAGGAGTAAAACTAGTGCTTTTTTCATGGGTGCGTACCTTCCTTTCTTTTCTGGTATTGACAAAGACGATAATGATGATCGTCAGAAGAAAAATGATGGTATTGTAGGCATAGGCGACCGGTGTGAAACTATTTCTTCCTTCCCGGGCCAAAGCGGCATACAGCCAAGTAGACACATTCATGTACTCATTCCCTGATGTGAAATAAGTGATGACAAAATCGTCGATTGACATCGTGAAAGCCATCAAGGCACCTGTCAAAATCCCGGTGGAAATGTTCGGGATGATCACACGCCATACGGCTTCGATACGGGAACATCCGAGATCGAGTCCCGCTTCGTAAAGGTTGGGATCGAGCCGTTTCAACTTGGGAATGATGTTCAGGATCACATAAGGAATCGAGAAGAATACATGCGCAATCAATACCGTTGAGAACCCAAGCGTAAACGAAAGGATAGAAAAGATGATCATGAGCGAGATACCTGTGACGATATCGGGATTGACGACAGGGACATTATTCATCACCATCATCCTGACCCTTCGTTTCTTTTCCAGAGCGTGGATGCCGATAGCGAAGATGGTGCCGAGGATCGTGGAGATGATGGTCGATAAAATCGCGATGGAAATTGTATTGACGATCGGATCCTTCATGATGTCATCCAAAAACAGCATGGCATACCATTTGAGGGTGAAACCTTCCCACTGATATCCTCGGGCGGAATCATTCAGTGATAGCATGAGGATCAGCAAAATCGGAACATATAGGATGAGAAACGTCATCACGGTCAAAATGACACCCATCGCTTTCGCCATAAGAATCCGTTGTTTCCGGCGTTTCATATCAGGGTCTCACCTTCCTTGTCAAATCGGGTGATGATGACAAATGAGATGACCGAGAACAGCATTAACATGAGACTGATGAGACTCCCGACATTGATGGACAACCCACCCGAACCCATCACTTCTTTCATGAACTTGGATTCGATGATGTTGCCGATCAGGTTGATTCTGCCCAGGCCGATACGGGCGGGCAACACAAATGAAGTCATCGCCGGCAACATCGTCATGATCACGCCTGAGACGATCCCGCCCAGAGACATCGGAAAGATCACTTTGAAAAAGACATTGAGATCGGTCGCGCCAAGGTCTTTCGCCGCTTCGACAAGGCTATAGTCCATTCTTTCGAGCACTGAGAATAGCGGAAATATCATGAAAGGCAAATACATGCCCACCATACCGATCACAATGCCGGTATTCGTTCCGAGCAAGTCCAGACTCAGCCCGGAAAGATCGGTGAAGATCGAAAGGGGAGTGAATATCTTCTCCCAGGCGAAAATACGAAGCAACATGTTTGCCCAAAGCGGGACGATCAAAAGGGCTAACCAGATTTTTCGGGTCTTTTCGGGCAAATTGGCGAGATAATACGCCACAGGGTAACCGATGACAAAACATATCAGTGTCGTGATGATCGACAATCCAAAGGAATAGATGATCGCTTTGGACATATAACTTTGGGAAAAAATCTGGAAATTCACCCATGTGATTTCAAAACGAGAAGGATAATAGAGCGAATAATCGGAAAACGCGAGCATAATCAGAATCAACGTCGGAACCGCGATGAAAATGAGCATCCACGCGAGATACGGTACGCTGAAGAATCGCAGACGTTTCATGAGCGCTGACGGCGCATCACATGGATGCTCTCCGGTTCGACCGATAAGCCGACGCGATCGCCGACTTCCCGGTATTTCGTCGTATGGATGGTGTACTCTCTGCCGTCAACCATCACATTGATTTCATAATGAACGCCTTTGAACGTCAATGAATCGACGATTCCCTTGATTTTCGCCTTTGATGGCGGGACAAAATCAAAATCTTCGGGACGAATGACGACATCGACCGCTTCATTAAGGTGAAAGCCTTTATCGACGCACTTGAACTCGCGATCCACAAACTTCACGAGATAGTCTTCGATCATGATGCCTTCAAAGATATTCGACTCGCCGATAAAATTTGCGACAAAGCGACTTTTAGGCTCATTGTAGATGTCTTCCGGCGTACCGATCTGCAATATCTTGCCTTCATTCATGATGACGATGGTATCAGACATTGTCAGTGCTTCTTCTTGATCGTGGGTAACATAGACGAATGTGATTCCAAGGGTGCGTTGCATTTCCTTAAGTTCATACTGCATTTCCTGGCGCAACTTGAGATCCAACGCGCCGAGCGGTTCATCCAGCAACAAGACTTTGGGGCGGTTGACAATGGCGCGTGCGATGGCGACGCGTTGTTGCTGGCCGCCGGAAAGTGTGGATATGTGGCGGTCTTGAAATCCGTCAAGCTTGACGAGTTTCAAGGTTTGATGAACCCGATCGACAATTTCTGTTTTGGGTAGTTTCTTCAACTTGAGGCCAAAGGCGATATTATCGAATACATTGAGATGCGGAAATAGGGCATACTTCTGAAAGCATGTGTTGATTTCGCGTTGGTTCGGTTCGAGGTCGTTGATGACTTTTCCATCAAAAATGATTTCACCGTCGTCAGGAGTCTCGAATCCGCCAATCAGTCGTAAACACGTCGTTTTCCCGCATCCAGAAGGACCCAGAAGGGTGATGAACTCGTTTTCATTGATGTAGAAATTGAAATGATCGAGGACTACCAGGTCTCCGAAACTTTTCGAGATATTTTTGAGTTCGATCAATTTTTTACCCATTCAGTGCCTCGCGAGATTGTTGTATCGTTTACAAAAACTATACCCATAAACATAATAAATGCGTATAGCTTAGATGATTCGCCATGGTGTTTAGTATTGTTAAACACCATGTTAAATCAAAATAAACAAACGCATTTATATTATATATAATATCGATGATATGTCAATAGGCGCTTTTATGATTCCCTTCGACGTGTGCGCCGATAGACGAAGGCGGCGAAAGGTGCGAGGACCATTCGATTCTTTAACGGGGGGATTCGTTTGAGGCTACCGGTCACGGGTGCGAACTTATGAATATCATCCAACTGGACTGAAATCGTTCGGTTTCGGAAATTGGAGATCACCAAATATTCACTAGTGACGCCGATTGTCCGGTAACAAAAACTGTCGGGATGGTCGATATCGATGAACTCAATCGTTCCGAAGGTGATATTGTCATCACTTCTTCTGAGTTTGAGAAGGAACCGATAAAGCGATAGTATTGATGATGGATCATGACTTTGCGATTGGACGTTGATCATGTGCTTTCTGCCCGACATATCAATCCATGGTTGTACGGGCGAAAATCCCGCGTATGCACCATTAGACCATTGCATGGGTGTTCGTGCATTATCACGACAGCGTCTGGATAATAAACGCAAGGCCTGACGTTTCGTTTTTCCCATCCGGCGCATATTGTCATATTCCGTGAATACTTCAACGTCGCGGAATTGCTCAAGTTTGCGAAAGCGGACATTCACCATGCCGATTTCCTCGCCTTGATAACAAATACAACTCCCGGGCATGAGATAGAGTGCGATAGCCAGCATTTTCCCCGATCGCGCATGATAACGCCGATCGGAACCGTAATGGCTGATGATACGGGGTTGATCGTGATTATGCCAATAGATGAGGTTCCATCCATCGTGCCCGAGTATTTGATACCAAGTTTGAAAACTCTTCTTGATTTTGACGACGTCAACCACACCTTGAGACCATTTGCCTAATTGAGGCTGAGTGGG
>JBAZGL010000125.1:0-4097 GCA_041652855.1 Candidatus Izemoplasmatales bacterium | reverse complement strand
TGATGCAGATAATCTCGCAGTATTGGTCTCCATCAACAACCAATCGCCAGACATTGCCATCGGTGTCGATGAGCACAAGACCCATGAACAAGGTGCCGGGGATCAGGGAATGATGTTTGGCTATGCGACAGATCAAACCGAGGCTTTCATGCCTGTCGCTCATTTGTATGCGCAGAAACTCGCCCAAAGGCTCGCTTACGTACGTAAACAAAAAATTCTCCCGTATCTGCGACCGGATGGAAAAACTCAAGTCACCGTAGAGTTCAACGATGATGGCACTTTGAAACGCATGGACAAAATCTTGATTTCTTCCCAACACGCGCCCAATGTCGGTCAAGAAACCATTTATCAAGATGTCATTCAACACGTGATTCATGCGGTCGTGCCGAAGCGTTATCTTGTGGACACCCATTACCTCGTGAATCCGACCGGTCGTTTCGTGATTGGCGGGCCCCAAGGTGATTCGGGATTGACGGGGAGAAAAATCATTGTCGATACATATGGTGGCAGTGCGCATCATGGGGGAGGCGCGTTTTCGGGTAAAGATCCAAGTAAAGTGGATCGAAGCGCAGCCTACGCCGCGCGATATGTCGCCAAAAATATCGTGGCCGCCGGATTGGCGAAAGAAATCGAAGTGCAGATCTCATACGCCATCGGCGTCAGTCAACCGACATCCATCGGCGTCAATACATTCTCTACGGGGAAACTATCTGATGATCAATTGGTTCAAATCATTCGCACCCATTTCGATCTGCGTCCCAAAGCAATCATTGACTATTTCGGTTTGAAACGGCCGATATACCGACAAACGGCTTCATATGGTCATTTTGGACGAGATGACCTGGATTTGCCTTGGGAAAAGATCGACCTCGCAGACGTATTGAAACGTTATCTCGTTGAAGGTGAATCAAGATGATGTTCTTTCGGATTACCTTATCGTTTGACTGGCCTTTATTCTTTGAAATCATGGGTCTGGTACTCTTTGTTCTGGCCGCGATTATCATCACATCTTTCCTCACCATCCGCAATTTGCGTATTTCATATCGTGAAGTGTTCAAGTATCAATCCAAGTTCGATATCGAGCTTCGAAAAATCATCAACCTGCTTTCCAAACAAATCGATGGAGAAAAGCTTATTTCGGCCAACAGGCTGGTCGTGAAATCTCTCACGACCGAAGAAAAAAAGCATTGCTCGACACCATCGAGCAACACTATCTACATATCGATCCCAAGAGTGAAGTCATCGACTATGTGAAAGAAACCTACGAGAATCTTCAGGAGATTCGGCGGATTCGCGATTCCAAAGCAATTGTCTTCAATCACAAAATCATCATGTTTCCCTTCAATATCTACGCCAAAATCTTAAAAATGAAAACTTGGGAATTATATACCCATCCACATGAATGAGCTCATCCGAGCTCTTTTTTTATTTTACGGATGTGGATGATGTACGGAGACAAAGCCTTGTTCACGACCGAAATTCGGATGACATCAAATGTGTTTGAGGATAATCTCTGGGTGAAGCGTAGCAATGCTTCACTTTCTTCAAGATGATGTTTTTGATAGACGACAAGGATGACGATTCCTTTGTCAGCCAATGTCTCGAGCAGGATCTCCAGCGAGGCGATGGTGGATGAGGCGGTGGTTTTGATTGTTTTGTTTCCATGAGGCAGATACCCGAGATTGTATATGGCTCCCGCAACCGGTTCTTCGATGTATTTCGCGAGGTTTTGGTGATCATCCAAAATCAGTTGGCAGTGCGTGATATGATGTGCCTCGAGGAGCGATGCGGTATCTTGAACGGCTTCGGGCTGAACATCAAACGCAATCACTTTTCGGGATAATTGCGATAGAAACAAGGTGTCATTGCCTCTGCCTGCGGTCATGTCGACGAGTAATCGATCATGAAAGTCTTCTTGCGCCAGAAGATCATGCGCGAGATCGGTGATTCTAATCATGGTATCGAACTCCTTGATAACTCCCTCTTGAACGGAGGTATTTGTCGATATCGTTTGTGACAGAGAATTTCTTGAGCGTCCATTGGGGCGCGACCAAGGTGTTTCGATCCGGGTCTCCGGTCAATCGATAGATGATCAGATTCGGTCGCATCTTTTCGATTTGCGTCGCGACGATTTTGACATAAGTCGGTTGATCGAGCAATGAGATCATCCCTTTTTTGTAGAGCTCGTATATGGGCGCGTTGTTGGCGATGAAAAGCATATGGATTTTGATGCCTTGGATGTCGAGATGATTCAGATAGTCGCTGGTTTCTAGCATCATCGCTTCAGTTTCTCCGGGAAGGCCGTTGATGATATGGACGACGGTATGGATGTTCCGTTTTCTCAGTTCCATGACGGCACGATCGAAAGCCGATAACGTGTGATGCCGGTTGATCAACTCTGATGTCGATTCGTGGATCGTCTGCAAGCCGAGTTCCACCGTCAAAAATGTGCGATTGTTCAATGCGTGTAAATAGTCGAGTGTGTCATCGGACAAACAATCCGGGCGGGTTGCGATCGAAAGACCGACGATTTCCGGATCAAGTGACAGGGCATATTCATAGAGGGATCGCAAACGATCCACAGGAGCATAGGTATTGGTATTGGCTTGAAAATAGACGATGCGTTTACCTTCCGGCCATTTCTGGCGCATGCGCGACAAGATTTCGCGGTATTGGACATCCAAGGGATCGGTCCGGGCACCGGCAAACTCGCCTGAAGCGAGTTCGGAACAAAAAAGGCACCCGCGATCGGATAAGGTTCCATCGCGATTGGGACATGAAAAATTACCGTTCAAAGGAATTTTGAACACCTTGGTGCCGAACTTCTGTTTGTAATAGTCATCCACGGTGTAATAGGGCCGGGTTTTATTGATCATTTCCATTGGCTTCACCTACCCCATTATACCATTTTTAGGCGGATTGTTTTGGTTTTTGGTCGGGTTTTGTGGTATAATATAGCGGGTTAGGTGATGTGCATGTATCATGTGATGAAAGACAGTCTCTTTCAACCGAGGGATTTGCTTAAATATCGAAACAAATCCGGCTGGTATGCTTTTTTTTATCTGTTGTTGTTGGCTTTGTTCGCATCTGTTGGATCGATCGTTTTCTATGCTGGCTATAAGACGAACTCTACATTGACAACGGAAACTACCGGTTGCGCCATCGTGAATGAAACGTTGGTGTGCGGCGGAGAAAACTATGCTCCTTCCAATCGATTCAACCTTTATGGATACGCGTTGTATTTTTTGAGTGAAAGCCATACCGTGCAAGATATCCATCCGCAAATTCCTGACCAGGCGATCATCGTCAAGGGACAGGTGATGACGGTGTATATCTCCAGAAGTCCTTTATCGGCCGTCCCTCTTGTCTTCGACGGATCGGTGACGTTTGATCAATATTTCAGCACTTTGCAGACCGCGTTGATGGTGGCTTTGATCGGTGTCAGTTATATCGGCAATGTTTTGTTGATGGTGTTCATATCCCTCGTCGCTTCTTTGCCCTTTCTGAGGCTACGCAAGTTCATCCCCTATAAGAAGCTTCACCGACTGATCATCTTCGCCTTGACACCGGTGGCGGTGTTATTGGCATTCTATAACCTCTTAAGTCTGCCGGACATCATGTTTTTCATCTTGTTGTTTATCGGATATCGCTCGATCTTTGTCTTGCAGAAAGAGTTGTACTACCAAACCATGGTCCATTTTTCGAAGAAGAAACCGGAAACCATCGATGCCGATTTCATCATCACTGATTCCGATCAGACTGATGAAACAGAGGACCAAGATGAATAAAACGCACTATTTTGACTTGCGTTGACATCCAAAAAATGATATGATGATGACACATACGATGAACAAGAAGCAAGTAGTGGGATGTTATCTTCTTCAAGAGAGCCGGTGTTCGGTGTGAATCGGCAGAGATACTCCATGAACTCGTCTTGGGAGTAGAAAGGGCTCAATCGGTCCTTTACGTTTTCCGCGTTAAGGAATGAAGTGCCGGCTTGGCCGGAACAAAGGTGGTACCGCGATGATGAATCGTCCTTTCTGAGGGCGATTTTTATTTTATAGGAGGCATGACATATGAGCGAATTTATACCAGAT
>JBAZGL010000124.1:0-4133 GCA_041652855.1 Candidatus Izemoplasmatales bacterium | reverse complement strand
CAATCAATTGAGAAAAGCCTTGATCGATAAGTTGAAAATCATCAATCCTGACGTGATTCAAAAACGACGCATCAAAGAATTCGTCTATGATGAGCACGGAAAGATCACGCATGTACTCGATGCGGCAAACAAGCCGATTGCTGCCAAACACTTTCTCGTGCAAACCGATCCGTTGAAATTCTATAAGTTACATTTCCCCACATTGACGGATGAGATTGATAGAATTCAAAAATATTATCCCAATCTTGAAAGCAAAAAACGTTCCAATACACTCTATCTTGCGCTCAAACAAAATCCCACCACTTTGGGGATCGATCAATTGCAATATCGCTTCAAAGCGAAACCCGATGCAGGCGCATCCATTGTATCGCTTTTCCATTACAGTATGGCCGATGCTTCTGCGTGTTCGGCAAAAAACGGCATGTTGTGTCTGGAATATGTCTATTCGGATGACGCATCCGTGGACCAAAACGAGATTTTGAATCAACTCTATCTACATTTTCCGAAACTCAAGAAAAACATCACGGCCATTCGCGAAGGGACCCCTCGTCAACAATCCGCGATGGTGAGCGACGAAGAAGTGCGCAAAGGCCTCTCCATCAACGAACAAATCGAAATCGAAACCTCCATGCACCTTCAGGTTTTTGATAATTTGTTTTTGATTGGTTCCTGGTTGCGTCCGGAATCCGGATTATTCGGTTTATTGCACAACGGCATCATCATGGGAGACCATATTGAAGAGCGGTTGTACTATGGCGACGACGATGACTCGTTCTATTATCTGACCAATGATGAGATCATGATGATGATTCGGCACAACTATGGAAGAAAAACCATTGGCAAGACCGAGACCCATGTGAATTTCCACATCGGAAAGAGCAGTTACTTCATACGGATGAAAAACAAAAATATCACGATTCATCGCGGTGAATACGCCAATCCTGATGTGACGATCTATTCGACGAACGATAAACTATCCCACCTGCTTTTGAAAAAAATGGCGTTTGATGACGTGCTGAAATCCGGAGGTTTCAAGTATACCGGCAATACCGACCTGCTTTATCGGATTGTCGATGTGTTCAACCTCGATGATCCCCAGGAAATGAAACCCCGATTCCAACCAAAGACCGGCATTCGTTTTCTCGGCGTCAAATTTCTTTTTGCGCAACTGATCATTTTTTCTGCGGTTTCGTTTCTTGTCAATTATGTGAACATGATTTGGTTGGCGCCATTCGCTTTAGGGTTGGCGACGATGCTCACTGTTTTGCGTGGCAGAATGTTTCGCGAAGTCGCATGGTTTGACGTTTTTTGGAGCGCAATCTATTTTGTGATGGTGATTTTGGCCATTTTTTGGCGCAATTTCAATGTGTGGCACAACGATAATCTACTACTGGGTGTCATGGGGGCCGTCTTGCTTGTTTCTTGGCTGATCAACCGCCCGGTGATCTATGATTATCATAAATTTGATTTTCGACAGGATTATGCGGACTCATCGCTCTTCAAAGTCATCAACAACGGCTTGACGTTTGTCTGGGCGATGATCTTTCTCGCCATTCTTGTGGGAACGCAAATCAGCGGAGACCGATATGTTTCGAGTTGGTACAATCTTGTCTTTCTCGGATTCTTTCTCACCTATTTTTATCCGGTGATATATGTCAGAACCAACATCAAGGGATAACCTAAACACAAAGGACTGATTGAATGGAAGACTGGCTCACTTATATCATGATGGGATCCTTGGTTTTACTTACGGTATTCCAATGGATCATCTATCGGAAATTCCATGTGTTCAAATTCATCGTTCTGATTTTGATCGGAGCGCTTTTCCTTGGAATCAAATTCTATTCCGAATGGTTTACATTCATCAGTATCGCGGAGTTGAAGACGTATTTCATATATGGCCTCTTCTTGGTTTCCTTGGTGTACGCAATCACCTTCAAGCGCAAAATCAAGATTACGCGCAACTTGACTGATTATGATTTTTTTGAACTTGAAAAGGAATTGAGCGAAACGAAGACGCAATCAGATTTGCTCAGGTTGCGCTATATCTCGACCATCGGTCTCGTGAATGAAGCGCTGATCTTTTACAACGAAGGTTTGGACGGGTTGTTTGTGACCGAGCAGTTTCAAACGATATCGAAAAAGGAAAAGAGCGAGTATACGTTCGAAGAATATGTCGCCATGATCCACGAGGACGATCGGGGCCAGTACATGAGCACCATCAAGAAAGCCAATCACAAGAATCCACTTTACGATATCAAGTACCGGATCATTTCCGAGGGGTTTTCTATCTGGGTCGAAGAAAAGGGAAAGTCGTTTGGTTTTGAAAAACAGGACCACCTCATCGCGGCCATTAAGCCGATTGACATCAAACTGTTTCCGGAAACCTTGATTCATGAAATCGATTCGCTTCCGAACGAACAAAACCTTGTCCAATATGTGAGTGCCGCATTGAAAGAAACAGAACCCTTTTACCTGATCATGATTCAGCTGACCAATATTCCCGACATCAACGCCCGCTTTGGCAGGGATGTGGGCAACCTCATGATTGCGGAGTATATCAAAAAAATGCGCTATCACTTTGCCAAGGATATCAACAGCATCTTTCGTGTCACGGGTATCCAATTCGCCTTGATCATCAAGGAACAACGCAAGTACGAAGTCTTATATCGCGCCTTGCAAAGCGGCGGGGAACTCATCAATCTGATGCTCAATATCGGTGGAATCCAACAAGTCGTATATCCCAACCTCGGAATCGTCAAACACGAACCATGGTCGACATACACATTGAATGAACTCATCAGCCTTTCGAATAAAGCGCTCCAAGAAGCGATTCATAATAACAAGAAGAACTATTCGGTATTCGGCGAATGATCGAGGAAAAGAAAAGCTTGAGGATTTCGCTGTCGGCCAAAAGAAACGCGATCGACCCGCTTTTGAGAGAGGAAAAAAACCGGACGATCATCCGGCGTATTCGCGCTTTGGATCATTATCAATCCAGCAAAATGATCGCGATTTTCTATCCGCTTCCCGGAGAGGTCGACCTCCGACCGCTTTTGGAAGATGCCCAACATCAGTTCTGTTTTCCCAAGGTGCTCGATGTTCGAGACGCCAAGTTGGTTTTCATGCTTTCAGGGGAAAAGTGGGAAAAGCATCGCTTCGGGCTAAATGAACCGACTGGGCTTCCCGTTTTGCGCGAACATATCGATATGATCATCTGCCCGGGATTGGGATTCTCACCCCGGGGTGGCCGGATTGGATATGGAAAGGGATTCTATGACGCGTATCTTTCGGGTTATCAAGGTATCACTGTCGGTGTGTGTTTCAAAGAACAGATGGTTCCGGATTTGCCGATGTCTCCATTCGATCGGTGGATGGATATCATGATCACGGATGAGGAAACCTTATGTATACAGCGTTGATTGTGGCCGCAGGCAAGAGCGAGCGGATGGGTGGCGGCCAAAACAAAAACCTTTTGCTTCTAAAAGGAAAGCCGCTCATTTGTCATAGTGTCGATTGTTTTCTTGAAGATTCGGATTGCCAAGAGATCATTGTGGTATGTCCCGAACACGAAATGAATCGATTTCGGGAGGTTCTTCCTGAAAACATCACATGCATCCCGGGTGGAAACACGCGACAAGCGAGTGTTTTATGTGGGTTGGAGAGCGTCAGTCATGCCCATGTGTTCATTCATGACGGTGCCAGACCCTGTTTTCACGAATTGATGGATCGCTTGAAATCCGCCATCATTACTCACGAAGCCGTAGTGCCGGCGATTTGTTTTTCCGATACCATTGCTCGGGTTGAACAGGATGTCATCACAGCTGATGACGACCGGGAATCCGTCCGAAAAATCCAGACGCCTCAAGTTTTTGTGACAGATTTGATTCGTCAAGCGCATCTTCAGGCTCAAAACAAAAACACCCATTACACGGACGATCAGACCTTATACCGACACGAGATGCATCGCGAGGTTCATGTGGTCGACGGATCCGAAGCGAATATCAAAGCGACCACACACATAGATATGATGATTTTGGAGGCGTTATTATGATTAGAATCGGATTTTCAAAAGATGTACATCCCCTGGTGGAAGGACGCCCATTCGTCTTGGGCGGTATTAGCATCGATTA
>JBAZGL010000123.1:0-4155 GCA_041652855.1 Candidatus Izemoplasmatales bacterium | reverse complement strand
GTTATGCGATCTATCCGGATGATACGGATGAAATGGACAAACTCGTCTCGTTGGCATCGCTTGCGATGAAATCGAGCAATCAGACCAATCAGTTTTCTATCGTTCATTACGATCAAAAAATGGGAGACAGTCTCAAAAAGAATATCGTCACTGCAACAAAATTGAAGACGGCCATCGAAAAAGGAATCGTTGAAGTCCACTTCCAAAAGGCAGTCGACGCAAGGTCGGGCAAGGCGATCTTTATCGAGGAACTTGCGCGATGGCACGATGATGAATTAGGCAATATTCCTCCATTTGAGTTTTTGGCAACAGCGAAAGAAGCGAACTTAATGGACCAGTTGGATCGTTATCTTGTTCATGAAGCAATCAAGGAGTACTCAGTAATCAGCCTTCGTGAAGAGTTTGCAGAAACGGTTCTCGCCATTAATATAGCGGCAATGAGTTTTCTAGACAACACATTTCAGGATTATGTCATTAAGACGGCGAAACAGTATGACATCGCCAGTAATCGAATCTGCATCGAAATATCTGAAAGTACATTTGAGAACAATGTCGACAAATGCGTTGAACGGATCATCACGTACAAACAATCAGGTTTTGTGATTGCTTTGGATGACTTCGGCAAAGATTACTCATCATTAGCGATTCTGGAACGTGTCCCCTTTGATATCATCAAAATCGACAAGATTTTCATCGATCGGGTATCCGATGATAAAAATCAGGAAATCGTACGCATGATTCGGACCATCACCAAATTATATGATAAAGAGATCATCGCAGAAGGTGTGGAAACCGAATTTCAGAAACAATGTTTACTTGAACTGGGATGTTGGCTCCACCAAGGATATCTCTATCATCGCCCTGAAAAGCTTCTTTAGCCCCTTTCCATCCAGATTGTTCTGGAGTGCAAACCTAAAAAAATATCACATCCCCGGTGTGATATTTTTTTATGCCCTTTGTTAGACATGGATCCAACGTGGTTAACTTGTAGATCGCATTATCTTTGTATCTCTGGAAACACTAAGAATTTTTCTGAGAACGTCTCTTTTCTAGCCAACGATCATAGAAATCGAAAAGACGCACGCGGTTTTCTGTTTTTGCCTTCAGTCTTTGGTAATTTGATCGATGTCTGATGATGATCAGTGATACGAGGACGAAACACACGATGAAGAAATACCAATCTTGATGAAAAAAGAAGTGTTGCAGTGTGACATAGAGTAAACTTGATATCGCAGCAATCGAGGATGCGACCGAGACATAACGTGTCAAGAATTCCACGAGCAGAAAAATTGGGAGAATGAAACACGCCAGTAGCGGATCATAGGCAAGCATAAGGCCAAATGAAGAAGCGACGCCCTTGCCTCCTTTGAACTTAAACCATACTGGATAGATATGACCGATGACAGCCGCCATACCATAGATGAGAGGGTCGAACAAATCAAGATTATGAAAAAAAGGCAGGTATTTCACCAATAAAACCATGATGCCGCCTTTAAAAGTGTCGAGGACAAGCACAATCATGCCGATGACTTTTCCAAATACTCGAAAGGCATTTGTCGTTCCGAGATTGCCACTGCCTTTTTTGCGTATATCCTCGCCTTTGAGCCATTTCCCGAGCAAATATGAGAAAGGAATCGATCCGATGAGGTAACTGATGATCATTAATACAACTTTTTCCATATCGTTCCTCCGCAACTTGTTTGATTATATCATGAAATCGCGAAAATTTACTAAAAAAAATACAAAAAAAATGCTATAATATAGGAGAACAAAAAAAGGGGTTGTATACTTGATGAGAGAACCAATTCAGGAGACTTACAACGCGCAATCGCTCCAAATCCTTGAGGGCCTTGAAGCTGTACGGAAGCGACCCGGAATGTATGTCGGATCAACCGATCAGCGGGGTTTGCACCATCTCGTTTGGGAAATCATTGATAATTCGATTGATGAAGTGCTGGCCGGTTATGGCAAAAATATTCGAGTGGTCATTTGTGAAGACAACTCGATTTTAGTGATAGATGATGGTCGTGGGATGCCCGTTGATATGCATTCTTCCGGTGTGTCCGGTGTCGAAGTTATTTTCACGAAACTGCATGCTGGCGGCAAGTTCGGTTCAAGTGGCGCATATAAGGTGTCGGGAGGTTTGCATGGCGTGGGGGCATCCGCCGTGAACGCGCTGAGCGAATTCCTCCAAGTCACTGTGTATCGCAATAATATGATCTATCGCATGCGGTTTGAAAACGGGGGTCGGAAAGTTCAAGACCTCACGGTGATGGGCGAAACAAAAAAAACGGGCACCGAAGTGTGGTTCAAACCCGATGCGACGATTTTTTCTACTACCCTTTTCAATTTTCAGACACTCGAAGAACGCATTCGTGAAAGCGCCTTTTTGATCAAAGGCCTCCGCATGCAACTGCACGATGAACGCAGTCGCCAAAAAGAGACCTATATCTACGAGGACGGAATCAAGGCCTATGTGGGCTTTATCAACCAACAAAGAACCCCGCTCCATGCCACTGCATATTTTGAGGGCAAATCGGGTGAGATTGAAGTCGAGATCGCTTTTCAATACTCGAATGCCTACTCAGAAAACATCATTTCATTTGTGAATAACGTGCGGACAAAGGATGGCGGCACTCACGAAACGGGTTTCAAGTCGGCCTTCACCAAGATTTTCAATGATCATGCACGGAAATCGGGCATGATCAAGGAAAAGGATCCTGGGCTTGAAGGAGCGGACATCAGAGAGGGATTAACCGCAATCGTTTCTGTCCGGATACCGGAGGCCCTCCTACAGTTTGAAGGACAAACCAAGAACAAGCTGGGGTCTCCAGAAGCACGTCCATCCGTAGAAAACGTCGTGAGTGAGCAAACTAGCATCTTTCTGACTGAAAATCCGCAAATCGCATCGGCATTGATTGAAAAAGCGGTCAATGCAAGAAACGCAAGAGATGCCGCGAGAAAAGCAAGAGAAGATGCGCGTTTGGTAAAAAAGGTATCACGGCAGGAGACGATCCTATCGGGCAAGTTATCTCCGGCCACATCGAAAAACCCGAAAATCAATGAGTTGTTTCTGGTCGAGGGAGATTCGGCGGGCGGTTCGGCCAAGCAAGGGCGAAACCGCAATTTTCAGGCAGTGCTTCCGTTAAGAGGAAAAGTCATCAATTCAGAGAAACAAAAAATGGAAGATGTACTCAAAAACGAGGAAATCTCCACGATCATCTCCACGATCGGCGCAGGCTTGGGCGGTGATTTCCAGGTACAGAAATCCAATTACAACAAAGTGATTATCATGACAGATGCGGATACCGATGGGGCCCATATTCAAGTGCTTTTAATCACGTTTTTCTTTCGCTATATGCGTCCGCTGGTCGAAGCCGGGAAACTATATATCGCATTGCCTCCACTATATAAAATCGAAAAAACCGGTCGTAAAGAAGAGATTACTTATGCTTGGACCGAAGAAGAGCGCGAACACATATCCAAGCGCTACAAATCTTATACGATCCAACGTTATAAAGGACTCGGAGAAATGAACGCATCGCAATTATGGGACACGACTATGAATCCGGAAACACGGACTCTGATTCAAGTCAGAATTGAAGATCTGGCCGACGCCGAACAGCGGATTTCCGTTTTGATGGGGGATAAAGTCGAACCGCGGAAAGAATGGATTGACACATTTGTCTCCTTTGAGAGCGATGACGATTATTCACTCCGGGGTGATGAATGATGGCGGCGGTCAAGAAGAAGATTGATGTTTTTCTCAACGAGAAAATCACTCAGGAAAATCTTGAGAATATCATCGGTGATCGTTTCGGAAAGTATTCCAAATATATCATCCAAGATCGAGCATTACCCGATGTAAGAGACGGCTTAAAGCCGGTTCAAAGACGGATTTTGTTCGCGATGAATCAAATGGGCATGGCATCCGATAAACCCTATAAGAAGTCGGCGAGGATAGTCGGAGAGGTCATCGGCAAGTATCATCCGCACGGAGACCAGTCCGTCTATGATGCCATGGTGCGGATGAGTCAAACATGGAAGATGGGAACTTTGCTCATCGATATGCATGGGAATAATGGATCGATCGATAATGATCCTGCGGCTGCGATGCGTTATACGGAAGCGAGATTGACACCTTACGCGGAGATG
>JBAZGL010000122.1:0-4157 GCA_041652855.1 Candidatus Izemoplasmatales bacterium | reverse complement strand
CTGGGTGTTCCATTCAATATCGCCTCATATGCGCTTCTCACACATATGATTGCAAAATTGACCGGGCTTGATGTAGGAGAATTCATCCATACGTTTGGGGATTGCCATATATATTTGAATCATCTGGAGCAGGTCAATACCTTGTTGTCGCGAGTTCCGAGAGAACTCCCGAAGCTGTTAATCACAGGATCTCAAAGCACATTGGATGATTTTCAGTATGAAGATTTCGTCATCGAAGGTTATCATCCGTATCCGACGTTGAAAGCGAAGGTGGCCGTATGATCAGTTTGATTTTTGCGATCGATCCCCATTTTTTGGTGGGTAAAGGCAATGATTTGCCATGGCATTATCCTGAAGATCTGCGGTATTTCAAGGAAAAAACACTCCATCACACGGTCATTATGGGTTTGGAAACATTCCAGTCGATTATCAATCGGATTGGAAAACCCCTGCCAATGAGACATTCGGTAGTCGCATCTCTTGAACCCTTTTCTTATCCCGACGTCACAGTGACAGATGATTTATTGACGTATCTCGATCAGGTTCCCGAAGCAGAAGAAGTCTTTGTCATTGGCGGGAAAACCATTTATGAGTTGACGTTGCCTATCGCGGATCGATTATATGTGACCCACATCCTTAAACCGCATTCTGGTGATGTCTATTTGTCCCCAATCGATTTTTCTCAATACCGCAAGAAAAGTGAAGTAGTCCAACCTGAGATGATTTTCGCAGTATACGAAAGGCGGTAGAATCATGTTCATCTTTGCCCTCCAACTCATCATTTCTGTCGTATGTACCGTGTTGTATGCTATTTTGGGCACGTATCCTGCGGGTATTCTCGGAGTTTTAGCGATCCTTGGGATACTTATAGCGGCATTTCTTGCATATTTTATCGCTTTTATGGTTGTCTTTTGCATCTTCTTGGTTATCGTTGAGAATATCGATAAAAAAGCCATGTGGAAACACAAAATCTATATGTCTTTTGGTGTATATATCTTCAAGATTTTTTTGCGCGTCCGTGTCAAAGTGTCCGGAAAAGAAAACATTCCTCCGCATCAAAGATTTGTCATCTATTCCAACCATATTGAAAATGTAGACCCGATCTACATCAAACTTGTCCTGAAAAACTATCCATTGTCATACTTGTCGAAAGAAGAGTTGTACCGTTACCCCTTCTTAAAACATATCCTCTCGGGCTCGGGTTGTATTCCATTGCAAAGAGGGATGTCACGCAAAGGGATGCAGGCGGTACTCGATGCAATCTCGCAGGTCAAATCGGGACAACCCATGGGTATTTTCCCTGAGGGTACAAGGAGTTACTCAAATCAGATGATTCCTTTCAAAGCCGGTGCATTTAAAATAGCCATCAAATCCGAAGCGGATATCGTCCCCGTATGCCTCTATGATATGCATGGAGTGTTTCGCAAGGGTCGAATCGGTATCCATACAGGGTATATCCATTTTCTTCCCGCGATACCGTACTCGGAATACGGAGCGCTTGAAAGCCAGGAACTGGCAGACATGGTCCAGAAACTCATTCAAGATCAAATCGATCGCTTTGCCAAAATCCTGCATCCTCTAGAAGTCACGGAAGGCTCATGATGCTATTACATCTGTTTTGGACATTCTTCAAGATCGGTTTATTCACCTTTGGTGGTGGCTATGCGATGATTCCGCTAATCCAGCGGCAAGCCATCGACCGTTTTCATTGGATTGACCACGAAGAATTTCTTGATATCATTGCCATCGCAGAATCCACTCCGGGACCGATCGCCATCAACACGGCTACGTACATCGGCTATCGCCAAAAAGGCGTATTAGGGGCATTAATGGCGACGCTGGGGGTTGTTTTGCCTTCGGTTGTCATCATCTTTCTGATTTCTTTGTTTCTTGTGCAATTCAAGGAAAACCCATATATCGATTATGCGTTCAAAGGGATTCGCGTCGGTGTATCGATTTTGGTCCTTAATGCCGGAATCAAGCTGTTTCGTAAAGTGAAAAAGAATGTGTTTTCCTATATTTTGATGGCCTGTGGCTTGGGCTTGATGTTATTTCATGTTATTCCCACCATTGCGATCATTCTCATAGGTGGGGTATCAGGGATTATTTATGTGCTGATCCAAAACCTCATAGAGGCGAAGAACCATGTATAAAGACCTATGGATATTGTTTATCACTTTCTTCAAAATCGGATTGTTCACCTTCGGTGGTGGATATGCAATGATACCGATGATCGAAGAAGAAGTCTTGAAGCATGGGTGGCTAAATTCCGTCGAACTATTGGTGGATTTCGTGGCAATATCCGAGTCGACACCCGGCCCGTTCGCGGTCAACATCGCGACCTTCATCGGCTTCAGCCAATACGGGGTGTTGGGTGCGATCATCACGACATTGGGCGTGATCCTGCCGTCATTTCTGATCATCCTTTTCGTTGCGCAGTTTTTTCGAAAAGTATCGAGCAATACGTATGTACGGGGTTTTTTGTCCGGTGTGCGCCCCATCATCATCGGCATTTTGGTTTCGGTGGCTATCGGGTTCTTGTTGAGAAGCACGATGCAAGTCAGTATCACTCATCTGGAAGACGCAATCTGGGATTATCGCAGTTGGATCATTCTCGCAGTCGTTGTCGCGACATATCTTTTGAAACCTAAGATCAACCCGTTGTATCTCATCTTGCTTTCAGCAGGGCTGGGCATGATTATATATGCGCTGCTATAACAAATCAGACAATAATAGGAGGAACGTAGGATGCAATTCGAACTTGACTTGATTCACTGGCTCCAAAGCTTTCGCTCGGACTTTCTCGATTTCTTTTTCCAATTATGGACGGTTTTCGGTGAAGAACTGGTGATCATCGCGATTCTCGGATTTTTGTATTGGTGTTATAACAAAAAAATCGGAGAAGCCATCGGTATCACTGTCTTCATATCACTTGTGACGAACAGCCTGATCAAGGCGATTGTCATGAGACCAAGACCTTTTGTCGTCGATCAAGGGATTGCCAATATCCGTCCGAGCACGGCACCGGGATACGCATTTCCGAGTGGACACACACAGGGTGCGGCCACAACTTTCGGCAGCCTTGCGATTTGGCTGAAGAAAAGATGGATCACGATCTGTAGCGTCATTATAATCGTGATGGTCGCAATAAGTCGCATGTATCTGGGCGTGCATTACTTGACGGATGTCCTCGCGGGGGCAGCTCTCGCCATCGGAATCGCATTCTTGATGCATTTCATATTCAAAAGAGTGCCCGATCATGATCGGCTTTATCGTATCATCCTGATCGGCTTCTCAGTGGCGATGCTTGTCACTTGGGTTGTATCACTATTCACGGTTCAGGCGACACCAGATGAAACGAACGCATTGAGGCTATACGTTCAACTTGAGGGTTTAGCGAAAATGTATGGTGCGATTGTGGGTTTTGCCATTGGCCTCATCGTGGAGCATCGGAAAATCAATTTCGAGAACCATCAGGTTTTATGGAAAAACATCGTACGGATGGTGGTTGGTGTGGCGCTCGTCATGGGCATCAGATTGGTATTAAAAGCTCTATTTGGACTGATCATCAATCCTGAAGAACTTAATGAAGGCCAGTTGTTCGCATCGTCCATCGCAGTGTTGTTTGATTTGCTCCGCTACTTCGCGATGGTATTCGTGGCAATCGGCGTGTATCCGTACTTCTTTAAAAAATTCAATCTATAGTCAGTGGAGTTGATATTCAGTGGAAATAAGGAATCGCACACGATACGATAAGGATTTGATCATACGGTATAACAAGTACTATCTGACACAATTCCTGAGGACAAATTTTATACTTGTCGCAGCGATCACGCTCGCTTTTTCGGTGTATTTGATTGCGGCAGGGAGTTGGCCTTATGCCTTGATCATGTGCGGCATACTCTTGGTGTATTTGGGATTAACGTTATTGATGCAAAAAATCACTACGAAACGCGTGCTTAAACGTAGTCCTCTCGTCGACAATCCGATCACACAGACCTATATTTTCTATGACGACCATATGGTGATTGACACTGTGAAGTCCTTCCGCATCGACTACACAGAAATCATCAAGATTCGGACAGCGAAAGATCTTTATGTACTGACAGATTTATCACGAAAGACGCACATTGTGGACAAACATGGTTTTGAAGACC
>JBAZGL010000121.1:0-4158 GCA_041652855.1 Candidatus Izemoplasmatales bacterium | reverse complement strand
CGAATTTTCCCGCTATTTCTATTCTGATTTGGGACTGACTTTGTTCTTTTCTATTGTGGGAATCGGGTATCAGGCTGTGGTGGTGTCAAAGTCTTTGAGGCGCGCGAAGCTGATTCAATAATACGCATGGGAAATATGATGTTTCGTGAATCTCTGCGTCAGAAAGGCCAGCCTTGTCTTTCTGGCGTTTTGTCGAAGTATTCCCGAGGATTCTTCTTTTTTTGCGCCAAGAAGAAGATTCATTGTGTTTTCTGAACATTCATGGGCCGTCTTAGGGTAGATAAATCATGAAGACACACGCATTCTATCATATGTTTTCTGCGCGCAGGGGAATTTCGTGGTATAATGTGTCGGTAAGGGAGGGATAAAAATGTTAGATAAAATGAAGAAATTTCCTATTATTAATATAATTGTAGGATCATTGCTAATCATAATGGGAATTCTGTTTGTTTTCATCATTCCGGATATCGGAGAAGTAATCAAAAATGTTGCCATCGGGGTATTGATATTGGTCCTGATCGGATTTTTGGTCTATCCTGAATTAAGGAAAAGAAGGTCGCGATTGCTGCTGAGTTTATTGATAGTTGAGTTGCTAATCGGGATATTGGTGAGCGTTATGTTTATTATGAACAGAAGCGGAAATCCATCTTTGTGGATTGGACTCGTCATTTATGTACATGGCGTTGTCGGGTTGATTGATGGGTACTTGAGTTCAAAGAAACAAAACGTGTGGTTGTTTTTCTTATCGTTGTTGTTTGTGACGATTGGTGTGTATATTTTTGCATCCGGCCTCATCACGAATGATATGCTGCTCTTTGTGTTGTTGACCATGTTTTTGGCGCCGGGTCTATTTCTGCTTGTTTTGGGGCTGTTGAACCTCAAGACAAAGAAAAGCAAAAAGCAGTCCTAGTATTGAAAGGTAGTCATCGAAAGAGTATTTTTTCAGCAACAGGATAAAGATTACTTTGATACACGAATGGGAGGAATAACATGGCACTTTGGTGGTCAAACTTAATGGTGTTGCAGCAAGTTGCGTTTATCATTGCGGTAACTGCGACGATCATTATGCTTGTTTTCTTGGTTTTGATGCTTTTTGGGATGGATGATTCAACATTTGATGGCGGAGTTCAAGACACTGATCTTGATTTTTTGTCAGATGAGCCATTAAGTGCCATTTCGGGTTTGAAATTATTCACCGTACGCGGGGCTTTGGCATTATTGAGTGTCGGTGGTTGGGTAATCTATATCATTGCGCCGTTGATGCATGTGGTGCTGGCTTTGCTTATAGGGGTCGCGTCGGGACTCTTGGCGAGTTTTTTACAAGCGCTGGCATTCAAAGCGGCATTGAAACTGGAATCGACAGGAAATTTTGATTATGAGCGCGCGATTGGTAAAACTGCATCCGTATACATTCGTATTCCCAAGGAACGTCTTGGAAAAGGCAAGGTGATGCTCAATTTGGAAGATCGGTTTATCGAGGTCGATGCCATCACGGATGAAGGATCAGATTTAATGAGTAAAACAATGGTTGATATCATTGGTTTGGAAAATAATACAACAGTCGTTGTAAGAGAGAAAAAATAAAAGGAGACCTAATATGCTATATACGTTGAGCGCTTCAGGAGAAGCAGTCGGATTAATCGTCACATTGGTGATTATTGTATTTACGGTGTTGATATTTATCGTTACGAGAATTCGCAAGTGTCCTTCGGACAAGATTATGGTTATCTATGGTAAGATCGGCAAAAACGCGGACGGTTCCTCACGTTCGTCACAATGTATTCATGGGGGCGCGAAATTCATTTACCCCTTTATTCAAGCCTATCAATTTCTTGATTTGACACCCCTTTCCATCAGCGTTGATCTCAGAAAGGCGTTATCGAGGCAAAATATCCGTATTGATGTACCTTCACGCTTTACCGTGGGTATTTCAACGGAAGCCGGTGTGATGCAAAATGCTGCGGAACGTCTTTTGGGATTACAACTCAACGAAATCCAGGAATTGACCCAAGACATCATTTTCGGTCAATTGCGTTTGGTGATCGCGACGATGGACATCGAAGAGATTAACACCAACCGCGACAAGTTCCTCGAAGCAGTATCGGATAACGTAGAAACAGAACTCAAGAAAATCGGGTTGAGATTAATCAACGTTAACGTAACGGACATCAATGATGAATCAGGATATATCGAAGCGCTCGGAAAAGAAGCTGCCGCTAAAGCAATCAATGATGCCAAGAAGTCGGTTGCCGAAAAAAACCGTGATGGATCGATCGGTGAAGCCAATGCTTTGAGAGACCAAAGAATCCAAGTCGCCACAGCGAATGCGACGGCGATTGAGGGCGAGAATGCATCGTTGGGAGATATTTCTAAATCAAACGCGAGTCGTCGTGAAATTGAAGCGGAAGCCTTAAGACGGGCTACTGCCGCGGAAAAAACCGCTCAAGCCAAGGCGTTACAGGAAGCTTATGCCGCCGAAAACGAAGCTGAGTTGGCGCGTGCCAGTCGTGAAAAGGCATCTCTTGAAGCTGATGTTATCGTGAAATCTGAAATCGACAAACAGAAGAAAGTGATTGAAGCCGAAGCCATCGCCGAAGAAACCCGAAGAAAAGCTCAAGGTGAAGCCGACGGAATGTATGCCAAGATGGAGGCAGAAGGCCGCGGTATGCTTGAAGTCCTTTCCAAGCAAGCGGAAGGATTCCTGCAATTGGTTAAGGCAGCGGGCAATAACCCAGATGCCGCGATTAAATTGTTGATAGCCGATAAATTGGAGACACTTGTGGGTATTCAAGTAGAAGCCATCAAGAATCTCAAGTTCGATAAAATCACGGTATGGGACAATGGTTCTGGCAATGGTGGCACCTCAACTGCCAATTTCGCTTCCAATCTATTCAAAGCAATCCCTCCGATGAAAGAGTTGTTTGAGATGGCGGGAATGGATTTGCCGAAGTATTTGGGTGAGACCATCAAGCAACCCGAAAATAAAGCTGAAGAATCAGCTCCCGAAGTGGAAAAGGCCGAGGGAAAGAAATAAGTCAGCGTTCATGACTTTTGATTCATACATAAAGAGGTTAACGATCAAAGTGGTCGTTAACCTCTTTCTATTGATGGAATCGGTGTTTAGAAACCCGCCTCAGACAAAGGAATATCCAAAGATTTGGCGATTCCCTTTCCATATTCCGGGTCTGCCAGGTAACAATGCTTGATGTGCCTGATCTTGATTTCCTTGGGGATGTTGCCCATGTTTCTCTTTGTGTTTGAGAACAGTCTTTCTTTTTCGGATGGGGACATCAGATTGAAGAGTTTGCCCGGTTGGGTGAAGTAATCATCGTCATCTTCTCTGAAATCATAATGTTCGGCATCGCCTCTAAGTTTCAATGGGGGTTCTTTCATGTGAGGATGGTCTTGCCATTCTTGATCAGAGTTGGGCCAGTAGTGCGTTTTCGCTCCTCCGTTGTCATCCACCCTCATGAGCCCGTCCCGATGATACGTGTTGACTTTGTTTTTTGCTTGGTTCACGGGAATCAGTTCGTGGTTGACACCCAAGCGGTATCTTTGGGCGTCACCATATGAGAATAGACGCCCTTGTAGCATGCGATCGGGTGAAAAGCCGATACCGGGAACGATACTTGCCGGATTGAATGCGGCTTGTTCGACGTCTCTGAAATAATTCTCAGGATTTCTGTTCAGTTCGAAATAGCCGACCTCTATCAATGGAAAGTCGCTTTTAAACCAAACTTTCGTGACGTCAAATGGGTTATAAGGCAACGCTTCAGCTTGTGCTTCGGTCATGACTTGGATCGCCATGGTCCATCTGGGATAATCGCAGTTCTTGATGGAGTTGAACAAATCGTTTTGATGGCTTTCACGATCTTTGCCGATCAACTGCTCTGCTTCTTCATCGGTCAGATATTCGATGCCTTGTTGGGTTTTTAAATGAAACTTGACCCACACGCGTTCGTTTTGCGCATTGTACATGGCGAAGGTATGGGAGCCGTAACCATTCATGTGACGATAACTTTTCGAGATCCCGCGATCACTCATCGTGATCGTGATTTGATGAAGGGCCTCGGGAAGCAGTGTCCAAAAATCCCAGTTGTTTTTCGCGCTTCTCAGATTGGTTTCGGGATCTCGTTTTACGGCCCGGTTCAAGTCCGG
>JBAZGL010000120.1:0-4195 GCA_041652855.1 Candidatus Izemoplasmatales bacterium | reverse complement strand
AACGACAACTATTTTTTCGCATCGTAGGTGAGGCCACATGAACCGTATCGTATTGACGATCCATCATCATTCGCACTTGAGTCTTGATCTCGCGATTTTGAATGTGGGTTTCATGAAGACAACTGTTGTCGCACAACACACGATTCATCTTGATGAACCCGCGCCATCGCTCGAAGCCGGTCTTCAAGCGCTCTTGCCGAAGATTCATTCATTATGGAACAAAAAAGTCTTCGTCAAACCCGCCATCACGGTCAACCTCGATATGAAGGAAGCCTTCTATGAGGATATCAACTTGCCGATGTTGAATTCGAGGAGCACACATAAAGCTTTATCGATTGAGATGAACAGCTTGTATGAAGACTTCGAGAAGCGTTTTATCTCCATCATCATCAAAAATGGAAAACAGAAGAAATACAACCGTTTTCGGATCGTGATGATCCAACGAACGGTTTATCAGAAAGTTTTGTTTTTCCTTCGCGCCTTGCAACACCCTATCCACAGCATCAACTTATTGCCAATCTCACTCTATCAAGCGTTGCTCAAGAACAAGTATATTCAAAAGAAAAGCCCTGCTTTCTTTGTCAACATCTCCGATCATTCAGCGACCGTCCTGGTCCTAGATAAAGCGTTGCTGAACTATGCGACCATTCCCATCAACTACAGCAAACAAGACCCATCGCTTTCAGGCTTCGCTTCCATGGACATCTCTTCACTCGTCAGCGAGCTCTGTCGACCTTTCTACCACGTCCAGAATCAGTATATCGAGGAAATCACAATCAACATCGAGTCTCCGCTCGAACGTACTCCACTCGGTGAGACGCTTGGTTATCACATGAACCGAGCATTTCTTGTCATGGATGAAGACAAAATCCCAGATTGTCGATATCTCGGCGCCGTCGGAGCCACCTTACCGGGAGGCAAATCAACATGGGCACTTCCAAAAAGGATTCCGAAAATGCGATCACCCCATAAACTCGGCATTTATAAAAAAAGCAGTGATGACCATGAGAAAAAATAAGGGTTCCGGATTTACCATCATCGAGGTGCTTATCTCGCTCACCTTGCTTGCAATCATCGTGATCGGCATCACCTCTGTCTTCATCGGCTATCAGCGCATCGATCGACAAATGAAGATGAAAGAGAATGCTCTATTTGAAATTACCAATATCTATCAAATCTTTCAGTCCTATCCGTTGATGGATGATTTTACCGAAGCGCTCGATTCCTTCTATCCCGGAGCCAACGACTCTATGAATCATGTACTTAAATGCAATGAAATATACATTCCTTCCGAAAACGGATTGGAAACCATCGGTTACTCGATTGATCTGATTGAGCATGATGACTTCTATCTCGTATCACTGAATGTGACGCTTTCATCCTTGAATTTCATAGACGAATCTGCGCTCACGCGCACCATCAAAATCCCGAGATCATAGGGGGACATCATGAAATCACGTCGAGGCCAAGCAGGCAACACTTTCCTTTTCGTCATCATGTTTTTCGTCTTTACATCTTTGCTCAGCTTTTCCATTTTCACGATGTTTGTCAACAGTTATTCCAATCGATCGGACGAAATTGACCGAGCTGAATACCATCTTATTATGGAAAACACGATGTTTGATATCCTTAATTCCTGGGATGAAATCAACATCCTCTCGTATAGTGACTACCATTTTTATGAAGAAGATTGGCTCTTGAAAATTGAAGTGTCGGAACTAGACTTCATCCTTCATCTTCGATCTGCGAATGGACTTCAGGTAGATGTATTGAAAACGAAGGTGGCGATCGATGAATGTTGCTATACGATCTTACAATGGGGGTTCTCGTGAACAATCCTGATGTCATTATCACCTATATCCTGATTTGGGTCGTCGGTTTGGCGGTCGGAAGTTTTCTGAATGTCGTGATTCATCGACTTCCGCGCGGAGAATCGATCAATCGTCCCGGGTCTCATTGCCCTCATTGCAAAACCCCTTTGCGATGGTACGATAACATTCCTGTAATCAGCTATGTTTTGCTGAAGGGGAAGTGCCGTCAGTGTCACGCGATAATCACCCCGCGCTATCCGATTGTGGAATTAACCAATCCAGCACTATGGACGATCAATTACATGATATTCGGATGGTCCTGGTATACCTTACTCATTAGTGTTGTCACGACGATTTTCATTATCATCGCGTGGATCGATATCGATGAAATGCTCATTCCTGATAGCTTGAACTTAATCCTTCTCGTTCTGTCCATCATTGCGATATTCGTCTCCGCCCCTGAACGCGCTCATGATTTTGATGTTTCCAAATGGGATCATCTTTTCGGGCTCAGCATCGCGATCGGTTTCCTGTCGATCAGAATGATCGGCTTAAGAACAAAAAAAACCGAAATCATCGGTGGCGGTGACATCAAGCTCATCGCCGTTGTCGGTTTACTTCTCGGGTGGCAATTGACGCTTCTGGGAATCATGTTCGCATCCTTTCTCGCGGTGTTGGTCGAATTGCCACTGCGAATCCTCAAACGCAAAGCCAAAGAAGACTCGCTTCCCTTTGGACCTTATCTCATTTTTGGTTTTCTTTTATCGCTGTATTATGGAAGTCAGATTGTTCATTGGTATCTCTCACTCATAGCCTAAATCACAAGGAGAACGTGCATGCCGAAGTTTCGATTTAAGGCGAAAAATTTGGATAACAAGATCATCAAAGGCATTTTGGTAGCGAAAAATGTCGACGAACTCCGGGAAATCATCAGTCATTATGACTATTTCCTTCTTTGGTGCAAGAAAATTCCCGAGAGTTCCCAACTCTTCTCGTTTTTGGAAAAAATCAAGATCGACGACCTTACCTCTTTTTGTCGTCAATTCGCAGTCATGATTTCTTCCGGTATCGAAATCATCGATTCGATATCGAGTCTAAGAGATAATACTAAGAACGCGAAACTGAAAAGCATCTTGACCGATTGTCATCGGCGGATGATGGAAGGTTCTTCGCTTTCAGCATCTTTTGCGAAATATCCCAAAACATTTCCGCCCTTCTTTACCAACATGCTTCTGATCGGTGAAGCCAGTGGAAATATGGACTACGTACTCAACCGCTTGGCGGATTACTATGAAAAGGATGCGAAGACCAAAAAGAAGATTAAAGCATCGATGACGTATCCGAAATTGCTTCTGCTCATGGGAGTTGCCGTAGTCCTCGTCCTCAGCGTCTTTGTCATGCCTATTTTCAGCGACCTCTTCGGCAACTTTGATGCCGAGCTTCCGAAAATAACAATCATTGTCAACAAAATCACGTCTTTCATTCGCTCTAATATCGGTCTCATCATCATCGCGGCCATGCTGCTCGTCATAGGATTTTCCATCTTCAAACAAACCAAAATCGGCATTCGCGTGATCGACCACGTCCGCTTGAGTATTCCCGTGTTGCGCTATGTGACCATCGCCACGATCACGGCACGCTTTGCCAACGGCTTTGGTGTGTTGATCGACAGTGGCGCAAAAATCGTCGATTCCTTGGATATCATCGGCAGACTTTTGGGCAACACGGTCGTGGAAGACCTGTTCAAGATCGCGACTTCCGAAATCAAGCGCGGGCAACCCATTGCGAAATCATTACAAACGATCGACATTTTCCCCAACATGTTGATCGAGATGATCCGTGTCGGTGAGTCAAGTGATTCGATCGATAAGGTCCTCAAACGTACGGGCGATTATTTTGATGAACAAGTCAATGTGACCATCCAAAAAATGACGACGTTCATCGAACCGTTATTCATGCTTGCCATCGGCGGAATCGTCGCCGTGATTCTGTTGTCCGTATTCTTGCCGATGATGAGTTTAATGGATGCCATTTCGGCCGATGTGGGGTGATCACCATGAATATTAACGCAGAACTTGCCAAAAAATTCCTTGAGTGCCGCGCTTTGCCGAGCAAAAAAATGGATCAATTACTTGCGCTTCCGTCGCTCGATAACAAACGCATCGATCTCGAAATCATCGAACAAAATCTGGTTTCCGATGAAATGATCGCCCGGGTCTATGCCGAGTTTTTCGGTATGCGCTACGAAGATATCAACCTCATTTCCATCAACCCCGAAATCGTCAGTCTCGTGACCCAGGATTTCGTTGACAAATACGCGATCATTCCGCTGAACGAGCGCGATGGCTCTCTCCTCGTCGCCCTTTCAGACCCCTTTGATTACG
>JBAZGL010000119.1:0-4200 GCA_041652855.1 Candidatus Izemoplasmatales bacterium | reverse complement strand
CAATACCTCAAGGCGGTTGCCGATGGCATAGCCTAAGGGTTGTTCCATACGCGTCAAGAAAGCGATCACACGTTTATCAAACTCCTCTCCGATCCCGACCATAACTCGTGATAACTCGCGTGCTGCTTCCAACGTCTTCATGAACGCGCCATCACCGACTTTGACGTCCAAAGCAATGATGTCAGCCCCACTTGCCAATTTTTTGCTCATGATACTCGAAGCAATCAAGGGGATCGAGGGAACGGTTGCGGTGACATCGCGCAGCGCATAGAGAAGTTTATCTGCGGGGACGATATCACCGGTTTGTCCACTGACTGCGAGATTGATTTGATTGACTTGATCAACGAAAGCTTCCTGTGTCAAATCGATGTTCATCCCGCGAATGGATTCCAGCTTATCAAGCGTGCCTCCGGTATGCCCGAGACCTCGTCCTGACAATTTTGCGACTTTCAATCCGAAAGAAGCCATCAGAGGCGCGAGAATCAACGTCGTTTTATCTCCGACGCCACCGGTGGAATGTTTATCGACTTTAATCCCGATGATCTCTGAAAGATCCATGGAGTCGCCACTGTGAAGCATGGCTTCGGTCAAATGTCCTGCCTCTTGATGATTCATTCCTTGAAAATAAATCGCCATTAACCACGCACTCAATTGGTAATCGGGAATCATGCCGGAAACATATCCTTCAATCACAAAACGAATTTCATCGCGTGTCAAGTGATGACCATCGCGTTTCTTTTCTATGATATCGACCATTCGCATGAGATCAACCTCCTCGGATAAGAAAATTATACCATATCTTCACATGATGGTGTATAATTGTTTACGGTGATTGACGTGAATCGACTCATACTCGTCCGTCATGGCCAAACTGACAGCAATCTCCAGCAAACAGTCCAAGGCCATGTGGACAACCCATTGAATGAAACCGGAGTACATCAAGCTGAAGCGGTCGCGCGTTTTTTACAGACGCATCATATCCATTTCGATCTCATCTACTCTTCTCCTCTGATCCGAGCCCGACACACCGCAGAAATCATTGCCAAAACCGTTTGCCATGACCAACCGATCATCATGGACTCCGGACTCATCGAGCGTGATTTCGGAAGTTATGACAATCAGAAAATTGATGAGCACTATTTCCGAATGATTCACGAACAATCCATCCCAAATATGGAAACAAATGCGCATCTTGAACAACGCGTTTGGTCGACCATTGAATCTCTGTCCAACCAACATCCTGACAAGACTCTTTTGTGCGTAACACACTCTCATGTCATCAAATCGATACTCGTCCGCCTGCTTCCTGATTTCAACTATACTTCTTTTTTGTACAATTGCGGTATCAGCCTGTTGGAATATGATGCACATCACTTCACGCTACTCGCGCACAATCTTGATCCCCTGGCTGACTGAAAACAAGCACTTGATCGAGTGCTTTTTTTTATCGATTGTTTGATTCACATACAGCTTTTTTCTATCAAAAAAAACTTCGATACACCAAGATGTATCGAAGGTTTGTTCTTCAAGTGGTGGAACTGACGAGGATCGAACTCGCGACCCCCACAATGCCATTGTGGTGCTCTCCCAGCTGAGCTACAGTCCCTTGAGGCATATCCGCCGGATATGCCGAATATCTATATGTATTATATCATCAGTTCTTCTTTTTTGCTATCAAAAAATACGAAAACATCCGTGGGTGGATAGTGTGTCCCATATGCGGGATTGAACGATCCATCAGAGTTGATCAAGTCTTCCACAAGCAGGTCGCGGATGAGGAAAGTCGTCGTCTCGGTTTCGATTCCGACGGAAAACGGACGGACTTTATCGTAGTAGGATTTAGTGTATTCCCGATCGAATGCGTAATCGACACAAGCGATCCAATAATACTGATCGAGATCTACTGCAATACCATCTTTGAAGAGAATGCCTGCAGAATAGGTGACCCCTTGGTCAAAGACCAAATCCCAGCCATATTGTTCCTTATCGCGATAGAGATTGGTGATTTGCTGGCCGGTCATTTTCGTTTTCTTGATATAATTGTCGAATGGATATATGACCACAAGATCACCCATCGTCAAATCGCCTGAGTTCATATTCTTGCGGAAGCCACCGTTATTCATGACACCGAAATCGACACCCACATAATCGCGAATGACGGAGGACCCCCATGGTGTCAGGGATGATTTGTAGAAGTATTGGGTCGCGGTGGTCAAATACGTCGTGATGTAGTCTTGGTATTCATTATCATCCACAAAGATATCAAGCATCGTGAGGACACCTTGATGATTTCCATAGGATGCAATGTCATCCTCGGAATAGGTTCGAGCACTTCCCGAAAGGACAGTCCGAGTCTGACGATCGAATTCGAGTGTGATCCCAGCGAACAAGGAATTGCTGTAATTACTCGCTTGCGCATAGTACAACGGCGCGAAACCTGTTCGCGAATACGACGAAGCGACATCAGTATGTGAATGTCCATTAAAGATGGCATCCACTAGATGCGCGCCTTGAAAATCGGCGATATCGCGGTTGGCATAAGTGTCATAACCGTGAATGGAAGCAATGACGATGTCGCAATTTTCTTCGTTGCGCAATATGGCCGCATAATCGTAGATAACTGATACTTCATCGAGAAATTCATAATCCTCAACGCGAGAATACGAAATGGAGTTATATGTATAATCATCGATGACACCGATAATACCGATGCGGATATCCTTGTAAGTGATAATGGTGTATGGCTGTGTCCACGGTAACGTCTCGCCCGTCTCTTTATCGACGAGATTCGCAGCCAATATGGGATAATCAGCCTCGCCATTGCCTGATAGGCCATCCCAATAGACATCGATTTTGTCCAAACCCCAGTCAAACTCGTGGTTACCAATGGTGAAAGAATCGAATCCGATGATGTTCATCGCCTCGACCAAGGGCAACCCGAAATAATAGTTCGATAATGCCGATCCTTGAAAGATATCTCCGCTCGCAAGCAAAATCGCACCCTGATTGAGTTTCCGCTGATGCATGAAACCTCCAATGGCTGCAATCGTGTACATGTCGGTGTACGCTCCTCCATGGAAGTCGTTCATCGAATAAAATTCAAGTGTCTCAAAGCGTTCGTATGTGATTGTTGTCGTGACACCGGTCGTTGGCGGAACAGTCGATGGCATGATCGTGGTAAGAAGAGATGTGGTCGACTCGACAGTGGTTGGAACGATGGTTGTGGGTTGGTTTGTCGTCGGCACAACCGTCGTCGGTTGATAGGTGGTCGGATCAATTATCGTCTGAGATTCTGTGGGTGCCAACGTGGGGACTATAGTCGACGCAACGGTAGTCGGCGACTCAGTTTCGCTGATCGTTGATGATCCTGTGGTTGGGTCGATGGTGGTGACGGGAATCGTTGATGACATGCCAATACATCCCAATAGAAACACGGGGATGGATACTAACAAGAAAACAATCAGTCTTTTTTTCATCCAGAGAACACTCCATTCTGCATATGCGTGTCTATTATACCAAGAATCTCGAAAAAAGAAAGCATTAAATCCGCCAACTTTGTCTTGCATCCCAAGCAAAAAGCCAGCCCATTATCGAGCTGGCTTTCAAGTGAAGTGCTTAATGCTTATCCGTAGTAATAAGCAATGACATCGAGGATGGCTGCTTTGGTCAAGAAAGTGGACGGGTCGGAATTCATGTAGTCGTCATTGTCAAGCACATATGCAGGACCAAAGGGGTCGATCGTTTGCGGGAAAGCACATGCTGCTTCGACATCCGGAGTGATCTTATTTCTCACGATCATCGATGAAAGGATCGTATCGCGATCTTCAGAATCCATTCCTGCCACACCTGCAAATGAGAAGTCGACATCCGTGAACGTGCCTAGCGGCATCGCGTCAGCCGCGCGGATAAAGAGGATGATTTCTGCTTCTGTCGTCATATCGGCGATGCCGTAGGTCAACACTTGATATTGTGCAAGTTCGGGAATCGATGCGCCGATGTTCGGATTGCCCTTGATCATGAAATCGATCGTCGTATGGAGCGAACCGCTCTCGAGGAACGTGTACGGCTTGACCGGATCAAGGAAGATCGTCGTGACTTTCGTGACATCAACTTGATCGCCGAAATCCGAAATCTCAAGCATCTTGAGCGATACCATCAACGCGATGAGTTCGTCCTTATCAATCTGGGCTTCATCACCCG
>JBAZGL010000118.1:0-4206 GCA_041652855.1 Candidatus Izemoplasmatales bacterium | reverse complement strand
CCGTATCTTTTGGCGCGAAATATCGGTTGATTGATTTTACCCTATCCAATATCGCCAATTCGGGGATTGATGTCATCGGCGTGGTGACTCAATACGAACCTTACGAATTGATGGGCTACATCGGCGCAGGCGCATCTTGGGATCTTGATATCATCGATGGGGGGATCCATTTTTTGACACCTTATGCCAAAGGCGGTGATGTCGCGTGGCAAAAAGGAACCGCCGATGCGATTCGTCAGTATTACGATTTCATCCGGGAATATGATGCGGAGTATGTGTTGATTTTGTCAGGTGACCACATCTACAAGATGGATTATCGCGAGATGTTGGAACACCATATCAAGCACCGGGCGGAATTGACCCTGGCCGCGACGAAAGTGCCGATTGAGGAAGCCAAGCGCTTCGGCATCATCTCGATCGATGATGACTCCAATCTAGTCAGTTTCACCGAGAAGCCCGTACATCCGCAATCCGACATCGCCTCCATGGGTGTGTACTTGTTCAACACAGATGTGTTGCGGGATGTGTTCACGGAAAGAGCGCACACACGCGACATCGATATCGGGCAAGACATCATTCCGAAGGCCATCGCCGAAAAACGGAAGATATCCGTCTTCCTCCATAAGGATTATTGGCAGGATGTCGGCACGGTTGAGTCGCTTTATCACGCAAATATGGATCTCATCGATGAACCGGAATTTTTGACACTGAACTCGTCCAAATCCTTGCCGATCTATTCCAAATCCTTGAATCTACCACCGTGCATCATTCTCAATGATGGCCAGGTGGCACAAAGCATCATCGGCGACGGGTCGCTCATTAACGGACGGATCCGGCATTCCTCGATCGGCTATGCATGTCAAGTCGACTTAGGATCCAGCATCGAGGATTCCGTGTTGTTGCCAAAGGTCCATGTGTCTTCACACGTAAGAATCCGAAACGTCATCATCAACCGCAACGTGACGTTGCCTGTGGGATTTGTCTATGAGCCGAAAAAACTTGACGTGATCGATGAGGCCGATTTTGCGGAAGGTGGCCGGTTCCATGGTTGATTTCTTCGTCGTGGTGGACGCATCTAGCAAAGGCAGCTTTAACCAACTGTGTCGGCATCGGATGCCGGGCGCGCTTCCCTTTGGCGCGAAATATCGCTTAATCGATTTCACGTTATCCAACTGCAAAAACTCCGATGTGACCAATGTCGCGATATTTCCTTATGGCAACTATCGATCACTTGTGGACCATATCGGTTCAGGAGACCGCTGGGATCTGAACCGGCGCAGGGACGGCATATTCATCCTGCCGCCCAAAAATCTCAATTTGACGAATGAGGATTCCATCAGTTTCCAGCGGATGTATGAGCATCAGGAATATTTTTTTCGTTCGAACCAAAAGTATGTGATCGTAAGCCCCGCATCCCTCGTTTGGAATGTGGACTACCAGTATTTGCTTAAAGCGCATATCGATTCCAAAATGGATATCACCGAAGTCCTCAGCAGTGACTTGAAGCGGATCAAGACCTATATCATCTCCAAGGATCGTTTGATGGACTATATCATGAATTACGACACCGTTCCCTACCGCAATCTTTCAGATGTCTTCGATTATGCGCCGAATCTGGAGAAGAAACCCTATGTCTTCCAACATGCCTGTTTCTTCGTCGATGGACCGTTTGCGCTCTATGAAGCCAATATGCAGTTGCTTGAAGTCGATGTGCGCAAGCAACTGTTCAAGGATGATCGACCCATCCTATCGAAGGAAACGATGTCCGCTGCGGCCAGATTCGGACCTCAATCCCGAGTCCGTCAATCGATTGTCGCATCCGGCGCGGTGGTCGAAGGTGAGGTTACCGATTCAATCATCGGTAGAAAAGTCGTGGTGCAAAAAGGGGCCAGCGTCACGCATTCCGTGATCATGAATCAGTGCGTGATTGAAGCCGGAGCGAAGGTGCGTTACGCGATTCTGGACAAAGAGACGCGCGTAGCGGCACAGGCAAGTGTCGAAGGAAGTTTGAATCAGCTCTTTCTTTCGGAGAAGAAACAGACGATCATCGGCGATACGCATATGAATGTCCTGCAAATCTCGGCTGAATGTCATCCGTTCATCAAGACCGGCGGATTGGCGGACGTGGTTGGCGCGCTCGCCGTCAACTTCAGCAAACTCGGACTGGTATCACACGTGATGTTGCCTCTTTATCCCAAAATCAAAGAGAAGTATCAACTCTTGTTGGAGAACCGCGCTGAGCAAATCATCGCCTATGGGGCGGGAAAATACAAAGTCGCTTTATATCAGTACTATGATGACAATGTGACCTATTCGTTCATCGAGTCCTATGATTTCTTTGACCGCGATGAGGTGTATGGTTATCAGGATGATGGGGATCGCTTTGCGTTTTTCTCTTTGGCCTGCCTGAAATTTCTCGATCTCTTCACCGAGAAACCCGACATCATCCACCTCCATGATTGGCATGCCGGGTTGATTCCGCTTTTGATTCGTACGAATCCGGAATTCGCGCAGATCAAAACGTTGATGACAATCCATAATATCGAATATCAAGGCGTATACGATGCTTCGATCATCGAAAAAGTCGGGTTGAAGTCATTTGCGCTGAACCACACGCAAATCAATTTCCTTGAGCTCGGGTTGCAATATGCCACCAAGATCTCGACGGTTTCCGAAACGTATCGCGATGAACTGCGTTATGCGTATTACTCCCATAATTTGGTGGATGTCATCAATCGTCGCGATCGCGATTTCTATGGAATTTTAAACGGTCTGTCGGATGACATCTCTCCGCTTAAGGACTTGTTGATACATGTGAAATACAATCTGATGAATGTGTTTTCCGCCAAAAGGGCCAACAAAGCCGATTTGCAAAGGCGGATGGGGCTTTCCACGGACAAAAACCATTTCATCTTGGGCATGGTGACCAGAATCGCGGAACAGAAAGGGTTCGACATCTTGCTTCCCGCGCTTGAAGAAGTATTGCAGGACCCGAATATACAATTCGTCCTGCTCGGCCAAGGCGAAGCGCGCTATGTGGATCGTTTGACGGATCTCGCGCGGCGGTATCCTCAACAAGTCAAATTGAATCTGGGATATTACGCAACCGAACCCAACTATATCTATGCGGGAGCCGATGCCTTGCTGATGCCTTCGCGCTATGAACCCTGCGGTACGAGTCAGATGATCGCCCTCAGGTATGGGACCATCCCGATTGTCCGCCAGACAGGAGGATTGAATGATACGATCGAGCCATTCGATTCGATCACGAAACGGGGGAACGGATTCAAGTTTTACAACTATGATGCGCGCGACCTCATCTTTCAGATCCGGCAAGCGTGCCGAATCTTCCGTGAAGACAAAGAGGATTGGCAACAAGCCATCATCAATGCGATGAACACGCGCTTCTGGCTGAAAGACAGCGCAAAGAAATACCAAGAGCTCTATCAATTGATGCGCACTTAGTCCATCGTGGAAACGGTACCTTATTTCAGAGCGCGTTGATATCGAACAATCTATGCTATAATTCTTTTGAGGTGATGGTAGATTGAATACTCCTTTTCATTCGAAACACGCATTTATCAAGACATTTTCTGAACGGCTAGAATCGACGTATCTCAAGACGATCGAATCTTCGAGCGTCCGTGAACGTTTCAATATTCTTGGGACATTGGTACGAGAAGAAATCGCAAAGAGTTGGATGAATACCCAAAAATATGTCGATCAGAAGCAGCCACGTCAGGTCCATTATTTTTCTATGGAGTTCTTGCTGGGCCGTTTATTGACGAACAGCTTGATGAGTTTGGGCGTGCGTGATGTGGTGGAAGCGGCTTTCAAAGATTATGGGATTGATCTGACAGAAATGGAATCCTATGAAGCGGATCCCGGACTCGGAACCGGAGGACTTGGCCGTTTGGCGGCGTGCTATCTGGATTCGATGTCCGCGATCGGCGTTTTCGGTATCGGACATTGCATCCGTTATCGATATGGATTGTTCCGACAGAAGATCAAGAACGGATATCAGGAAGAGCGTCCGGACAACTGGCTCAGCGATGGCTCGGTATGGGAAATCAGACGCGAAGAAGAAGCCGAAGATATCCCGTTTAACGGTTATGTGGTCTATGACCACAAAATGAATTATGTTCCGAGTGAGTTCATCCGCGCGGTTCCCTATGACATTCCCATTATCGGTGCCGGAAACGGTGT
>JBAZGL010000117.1:0-4244 GCA_041652855.1 Candidatus Izemoplasmatales bacterium | reverse complement strand
AGAAACAGATTTAGGGGTGATCGAGATGGATGAGAAAGACGTCAAACGCTATTACAAGAAAATCAATACGACTTTTGTCGGTGTCAATAAGCAAGACGAGTTTGCAAAAATCTTCATCAATCTTCTAAAGAGCGGGAATACGACCTTGTATCAAAAGGAACGCCGTGAACGTCGCATCTTCGATGATTCATGGATGGATTCCGTTGAGGGTACGATTCCCGTCATTGATAGACTGACACGTCATCCGCGTGAGAATCTGAAGAAAGTCAGCTCGGTTGTTCCGGTGGAACTCGCCAAAAAAGTCGATAAGGATTCAGTGCGTCATTTGGCGCAAAACACATTCTTGATCAAGGCAATCGAGGCCGATGGCACCGTGACGCCTTCCAAAATATTGACGCATTATAACGAAGCGGATCTCGGCACCTATGAAAACCGTTTTTTGCGCTCTCTGATCGATAAACTGTTTTTGTTCATCGAAAAGCGCTACGAAGTCATCGTCAAAAAGATGCATACCGAATACATCAACCAATTGAACCTCAAGTCAGAGGTCGTATGGAATGAAGCGACGATCGAGTTCGACATCAACTTGCGCATCAATCAAACAATGCCCCGGGATGAGATGGACCGCAGGAACCAAGAGCTGTTCGATCGCATGTCAGAGATCCGGACGTCGATCACCAATTTCAAATTATCGAGTTTTATGACGCAGATGCGCCAGTTCGCTCCTGTGACACCACCGATCATGAAAACCAATATCATCACGAAAAATCCAGATTTTCGGATGTGTTACTATTTATGGGTATTGATGGATCAAGTGGATCGCATCGGTTATGATGTCGATGTGTTTGAACGCGAAATTCCCTTTGAAGACGCATATCTCGGCCAGATTGAAAATATGCTGATGGTGATGTATGCCACTGTGGCGAACAACCTCGAGGATGATTATCTTGTGACTCAGGAAACGCCATTTGAATATCGCAAGAGCAAACGGCCGAAGATTCGTAAAACCGATCCCAATGACAGCACTTTGACACCGGGATATGTCGGGTTTGAGAACAACGAGATCAATCAATTCTATCTCGATCAAATCAAAAGCAACAATGTCGGTCGCTTCAAAACGCTACAAGAAGCAGGTATTTCGGTGGACGAAGCCATCGACATCATCTTCAAGCAAATCAACATGATTACCAATGCGGTTTATGAAGATTATGTCAAATACATGTATCAGACTGAAAACGCCGAAACGCTCGAGGAGAAAATTGCCATTCAGGGAAAAATCCTTGAAGTCTATCGCCTGATTGAAAAGATCAAACGGGAAGATATGCGCCAATTTTCAACGAACAAGGCGATTGCGTTATTGAATCTTCGCAATTTCCAAGATGAATTGAATGAAGTCAAGCGTCAGGAAAAAGCTGCGAAAAAACAGATTCTGGATGAACAACGCAAAGCCAGGGAAGCAGAGAAAAAGCAGATCCTTGATGCCCAAAATAGCAAGAAAGAACAAGTAGAACGCGCGAAGAAGGTACTTGAGGAAGCACAAAAAGCGCGCAATCAAAATCAAACCAAGCAACCTTCAAGAAAAACAAAAGCAAAGAAACAAGCCTAAACATCAATCAAAAATGGGGTGAAAACATGATCAAAAAGCGGATGACCTTATCGCTGGTTGCCTTGATAAGTTCAGTGTTTTTGTTCGTTCTCGCCTCTTTTGCTTGGATGACGTTGTCGCAGGTCATCCAAATCGACACGAATTTTTTTAATCTCATCGATGTGAAAGCGGAAGTGACACTTGAAGTCTCCTATGATGGTGAAAATTATACAGTGGTCGATGCCATAGTGTTTGATCAAGCGGTTCCGGGATCCACGATATATTACCGGATTTCGGTTCACAACACTGGCAACGTTCCCAGTCATATCCAACTGGCGTTTTATGGCTTTTCCGATGCGCAAAATGATGAAACGGTTCCTTATGATGATTCTCGATCTTTGCGTGAAGTGTTGCTCGTCAGCACCGAAAACAATATCAATGACGAAGTGATCGATCAAGTAGCGATGGTCGATCTCATGTATGCTGTGCCTTCGGGCGATTATTCGACAGCCTATCTCTATGTGCTCGGTGCGATGCTTCTCCCAGTTGCTGAAACGGGCGTAGTGGAACTGAGTTTTCAAGTATCGCCATCCGCGGGAAATGATTATCAAAACCTCGCTTTGAGCATCAATCGAATCATCGTCGCAGCGACCAAGGCTTAGGAGGGATGAAGATGAAACGAATCATTCCCTCTCTGATCATTGCGAGTATCATGTTTTTGCTTGCTGCGGTCGGATTCATCGGATTGACGCAAGGCTGGTTCATTCATGAGGTGGTCATCACGACCCATATCATTAATGTTGGTGATTTGCGTTATCAGATCTCCGGTGATTTCGTCGATGACATTGAAGTCATTTATCCCGGTTTTGAACTCGTGGATACCAACTTTTCATTGACCAACACCTCTCCCATCGCCTCACAAGTCCGAGTGAAAATCACATATACCCGAATCGTGGTTGTGGATGAAATCGTGCAGGTGAATGATCATTATGTTTATCGCGATCTGATCGATGATCACCTCGCGGTCACGTTTCTTTCGATCATGACTTTGGGAGACGGTGATGAAATTCCGGATGAGTATGACGATGATTATTGGTATTTTGGTTCATATGACACCATCATCCCTCAAAATTCTGGGGATATGCCACTCATTTCTTCCATCACTTATGATGGCGCATTGACTGGAAACGAATACTTTGATCAAACGATCCGTGTTTCAATTCAAATCGAAGTAAAACAAGGCGATCATGTCACATGGAGCGCGTTGGTGGATTATGATTTCTATACGGGATACCCTGAATAATTAAATCGAAACGGAGGTTCATATGTTCAAGAAAATCATAAAGAAAACCCTTGAAATCATACCCTTCGTTTTTTTGATGCTTGCGGTCATCCTCATCGTGCAAATCGTCATCTCAATCCGTCAGGAAAAAACCCCAACGATCTTCGGATACGGGCTGTTTCTGGTCGTATCACCTTCGATGGAAGACGTTATTATGACAGGTGATTTGATTCTTGTGAATACCCGGGAAACGGTTTATGATGAGCATGATATCATCACCTTTTACAAATCGTCGACTCCGGGAAGCGAAATCATCACGCATCGAATCGAGGCTATCAAGACCATCGACGGGGTGCGCTACTATACGACCAAAGGCGTGAACAACCTTACGTCGAATGCTTGGGAAATCGACTTTACCGAGGACCGGATTATCGGCAAATATGTGGCGAAGTCAGGTTTTCTCGGCGATATCTATCGCATAATCTTCGGAGGAAAACTGAACTTCATTTATGCGATCGTGATTCTCGTTTTCATGATGATTGCGATTATGGAAATCGTCAACATCACCAAGGAAGTAGCTCTTCATAAGCAGGAACTACTCTTGAAGACTCAAGAAGAATTGGTCGAAGCGGAACTTCAACGTCTGCGCGATGAAGAAGAAGCGCAAAAGAAGCATTGAAAATCGGCTTCTTTTTTTCTATGGTTTGAGAGACAAATGCGATATAATATGGAGTGGAAGTGATGAAATGAAAATCGTAGTGCTCGCCAGCGGTTCGCGTGGGAACGCGACTTATTTGGAAATCGGTAATACAAAGGTTTTGATTGATTGTGGATTGTCTTTTAGGCAAATAACGCAACGCCTCACGCAGATCGGGAAAACATTCGACACACTCGATTACGTGTTCATCACGCATGAACACGGTGATCATATCAGCGGGCTATTGACGGTGCAAAACCGGCTCAATCCGCAGATTTTTTTGAGTGAGGGGACCTATCGCAACTTGCCGAAGAGAATCGATGAAAATCTCAGAATTGATAAAATGCATATATTGTCTGGAGCGGAACCGTTATTTCTGGATGGTTTCTCAGTGCATGCATTTTCGACGTATCATGACGCTTTGGAGCCGCTTGGTTTTCGTTTTGTGGAAGGTGGGAAGAAGCTGATTTATATGACTGATACCGGATATTTTCCGATGAAAGACTTTCCGATGATTCAGAATGCGGATTGTTATATCATTGAGAGCAATCATGAACCCTCGCTTTTGTTGGATTCGGATCGTCCATGGCTCTTGAAAAAGCGTATTTTGGACGATCAAGGCCATCTCTCAAACGAAGACAGCGCGGATTTGATCGCGCGAGTCCTCGGTGATCAAACCT
>JBAZGL010000116.1:0-4342 GCA_041652855.1 Candidatus Izemoplasmatales bacterium | reverse complement strand
GGGGCATCATTCCTTCAAGCAACTCGTCGAGGAGTTCCTTGAGCAGATTTTTTTGAGGTTGATGCTCAGGTTTCAGACACTCGAAAATCTCCACAAGCGCCATCGCAAACCAACCTACGGACCTGCGCCAAACATTGGGCGAACGACCGCTTTCGGGATCTGCCCATTGCATTTGTCGTCGTTCATCATAGGCGTGCAAATACAATTTGCGCTCCGAGTCAAATAGATATCGACGTACGTTTTCTACTTGACGCATCGCATCATGCAGAACGTCATCGTCGTGGTCGCGCAATCCACATTGGACATAGAATATCTGTCCCATGTATATGCCATCCAACCATATTTGATACGGATACCTCAGTTTGTGCCAAAAGCTTCCACTCGCTGTGCGCGGGTGGGTCAGAAGTTGTGTCTTGAGATGAGAAATGGCTTTTTCATAACGCGAATCATCGAAATAATCCGTCGCAAACAAGAGTGCATTCCCCGCAAGAATATTGTCAATGTTGTAATCCTCTAACTCATACGACTCGATCGTTCCTTCTTCATCGATGTAACGATCGAGATAAGTCTTGATGAAATTCAAATAATAAGGATCGTGTGTCAGCGTGTGAAACTTACTTGAAGCGATCAATAATAAGCCGTCTTCATAAGTCATCCGCTTGGATGCATGATACGGTTTCGCATCTTGGATGATCTGACGTAAAAAACGTTCCACGAAATCCCTCCCGTCTACTATAATAAACATCGTATATTATCATCTCTATTTTAGTCGATTTCTCCCGAAAACACAAGCGGATGTGTGCAAAATAACAAAGGAAGGCGAAATCATTCGCCTTCCTGATTATCGGTGTGTTCCGGGAGTGGATCTTTGTCACGCAATGGGTGAAAAAAATGGGCTCGAACAGTCGTTTTTTCGATGATTCCATCAAAGAAATACAGAAGCAATGGGAGAAAGAACAATACGAAGAAGCCCGAAAGCAACGCACCGCGTCCGATCAACTCTCCCAAAGCCGCCACGCCTTCAATGCTCGAAACAAAGTAGAGACAATAGCCCGCCGCAGCCAAAATCATCACGGATGTCAGAATCGAATGGAGCGAAGATGAGATGGCCGTTCGAAAGGCACTGCTCTTATCTTCCTGTTTTCGCGCATTCAAATAGTTATGGGTAAGCAAGATTCCGTAATCGATTGTCGCACCGAGCTGGATGGCACCGACGATCAAGTAACCGATGAATATGATCGTCTGTCCCGTGAAATACGGTATGGCCATATTGATCCACACAGATAATTCGATGCACGCCACCAATAAAATCGGGATGATGATGCTACGAAAAGTGATCAATAAGATGATCAGAACCAACCCAATCGACAACAAATTCACAGTCTTGAAATCTTCCTCTACGACTTCCTTGATCTCAAGCACACTGGATGAAACGCCAATGATATGGTAACTGTCTTGGCTGGCAAAATATCTTGGAACCACTGATCGTATGGTGCTCACAGCCTCAAATGCTTTATCCGACTCGGCATCGGTGTCGACACTGATGATAATCCGGCTGAAATTCTCGCTCATCAATTGATCGATCAATTCCTCGGGAATTTGATCTGCGATCCACTCCGATGAAATGACCGATGGCGCGAGCGCACGTATTTCCGCAGGGATTTGTCCGAGATATGTATCGATATCGGTCAAAGTTGAATAGGCTTGGATGGTTGATGAGATATTTTTGGTTTTCAATGAAGATTGAATCTCGTTGATCATCTGTTTTTCGGTATCTGCCCCGACGGGAATCAAGACCACGATCATGTTATGTTTCCCGAAAAGTCGCTCAATCTCTTTGATTTCCTGATGAGGCAGGGTGTTCTCGCTCGCAGAGATGGCCGATTCTCCGTACAAGAAACTGTTCTTCTGTTGGCTGGTATACGCAGGAATAGCGACGAGCAAAATGATGGCTGTAATAATATAGCGAAACTTGAAGATCTTTTTCCACAGACCGGTCAGTGTGGGAAACCACACCTTGTGCTCGGTATTCATCAAGCGTTTATCGAATAACTGGATGAGTACGGGAAGGAGCGTGAAAGCCGCAAGCAGACTGATCACAATGCCCTTAATCATGACTACAGCCATGTCCATACCGATTTCGTAACGCATGAACATGAGGGCGATGAAACTCGCTGCAGTCGTCAACATGCTGGAAAACACAGGCACGAACGATTGCCTCCTGGCGGCCCGAAGTGCCGCACGCAGCGACAGTCCCTCATCTTTGCCAACGCGGTAGCGATGAAGGATAAAAATCGAGTAATCCATCGCAATCGCCATCTGCAAGAGCATCGCCGTTGAGTTCGTCAAGAAAGACACGGACGGCAAAAGAAAGTTCGTGCCGATATTGACAAGTACCGAAAAACCGACGACGGCCAAGAACAAAATCGGTTCGAGCCAACTTTTCGTGAACAGTAATAAAATCACAATGACGATTGGCAAAATATAGACCATGATTCCAAGAGATTCCGCCTCAGTGAGCGTGCGTGTGAAATACGTGCTTACGGCAGACCCGGACATCGCAAAAGGCTTTTCGATCACGTTGAGGTAGCTTCGAATCATCGCAATCGCTGATACCGTCTTGCTGGAATGATCGCTCTCTTCAAAGACCACCTGAAACAAGACGTGATGATTCCGGTAAAACTGATTGAGCCCGGTCACATCAAACTCGCTGAGATTAAACCCGAGCTCAATGATCGCTTCATCAAATTCTACCAATGTGTCCCGAACGATAAACGTGTCGAGCCACAAGATATTCATCACTCCGTCGATTGCTTTAATCGCATCCTTATAGCGCAAAGCTTCAGAAATCGAATCGACTTCTCCAATCATGACTTGCGCTTGACCGTTCAGACCGAATTCTGCTTCCATCACTGCTAATGATTGTTTGGTTTTCATGTCGTCCGGAAGATATTTCGTCGAATCATAATTGATGCTTACGAGCGACATAGTGAAGATGGATGCAATCCCCAACGCCAACCAAAACAGTGCCATTAACAGAGGAGGAAGCGTTTGAAACCATGATTTTTTTCTCATCGAGTACACCCCATTACAATAATGAACACTTATTTATTTTTATACTATCTTATTTTATCTTATTATAGACTATTTTGTCAACAGACTCACTACTTAATTCATAGAAATATCATCGTTTGCCATCGTTTCGTATCTTTCACACACAGCGATTCCCATTGTCGTTCGCATCATAAAAAAACCACCCGCGAGTAAGCTCGCAGGTGATTTGATGTTTGATTATAACAAGTCAATCAACAGGGTGAATCATTCAGCTTATGACCGATCCAATGTGTATAATCCGTCACTATAAACCCATAATGCATCATTTGCAATCGCACTGAGGTTTGTGGTCCACCACGCCTGATCAATGGTCGTAAACGAACTATCGATCACACATTCGGAAGCGACAGTTTGTCTTGTATAGGAGGCTGCTCCATCCAAGATAACATCCACCATGAAGACATTAGCAACGGATGTAAGGTCATTGTATCCCGATACTTGTCCGGCATCTGCAGCGCACTTGATGGTGCCTTCATAATAGATATCGCTGATATGGGTCGTTGCCGTCGCTTGATAGCCGACGATAGCACTCACTTGTTTCGCGCCTTCTGTCACCATATTGACCAAAACCGCTTGACTCATATTAACAGTTGCACTGTTCTTGATTTCTCCAACCAACCCTCCAACTCTTCCGTCTCCATGCAAGGTCTTCACAACCAAGGTATCCGCAAACACGTTGGTCACGGTGATGGTCGAGGCGTCGATGACACCAATCAGCGTTCCGACTGATCGGGCAGAGTTCGTGATTGTGGTATTCGAGATGTGGATGTTGCTGAGATTGAGATTGGGAGATGATTTGGCGTATCCGACCAAAGCCCCGACGCCGTTTGAATTGTTTCCTGAGACGGACGAATTCGTAATGGTGATATTATAAGCCGTCATGCTGTCCGCATCAAGTTCTCCGACGAGAATTCCCGCTCGTCCCGATGAAGTAATATGGACGTTGTCGATCGTGAGGTTATAAATTGTTGCCCCCTTGACTCGGGAAAAGATTCCTGCCCGGTCGCCACCATTCGGTATCGTCAGATTTGCAATCGTTTTTCCGTTTCCGTTCAAGGTTCTTGTGAAGGCGAAATTGACATAGACCCATGTATACTCGGAAAAATCCAAATCGTTCGCAAGATAGAATATCGGGCCGGTATCCGAATTGACGGTACCTTTCGTCGCGAGTTCATAAAACTCAGCTACGGTGGTGACCGCAACACCATCAGGGGTGGGTTCGCCCTCG
>JBAZGL010000115.1:0-4343 GCA_041652855.1 Candidatus Izemoplasmatales bacterium | reverse complement strand
GTTCTTTCCAAATACAGATGGCTTGATCTTCGAGTCTACACGCAAAGAAGAGCAACGAGGGAGCTAAAATGTCTTCGTATAACGCTTCAATGGTGAGGCTCTTGTGTTCGAGAAGACTCAAAGCGTATTGAACCGCCTGATTCTTGTCTTCTTTTTCGAGATACGAGATAAACGTGTCGTAAAGAGTGTTTTGCATCAATGTAAGTCACCGCCCTAAAATTATTATCGTTAATTTTTATATTATATCATGGAGCATCCATAATGATGATTGAAATGCTTGAGGTTGATTTTGTCTGATGTGGATTGTGCTTTTCGGGGAGAAAAGTCTGAAAATTATGGCCGAAAACGGTTTCGCTATTTTATAGTTGACACACCACGTATCGTGGTATATAATTATAATGCTGTAAATAATCAATATCCATGAGGTTGCCCTGCAACCTTATAAAAATGAGACAAACGCACCTCCCGGGTGTGTGGGTAAGAAAGGAGGAAACACATATGCCTACAATCAACCAGTTGATCAAACAAGGACGTCACGACAAAGTAAAGAAATCCAAAGCGCCGCAGTTGAACATTGGTTTCAACAGTTTGAAGAAACGCTACACGGATCTTTCCAGTCCTCAAAAGCGTGGAGTCTGTGTGCGTGTGGCAACGATGACTCCCAAGAAGCCGAACTCCGCATTGAGAAAGTATGCCCGCGTGCGTCTATCAAACGGCGGCGAAGTTAATGCGTACATTCCCGGCATTGGCCACAAACTCCAGGAACATAGCGTTGTCCTGATTCGTGGCGGACGTGTGAAGGACCTGCCTGGTGTCCGTTATCACATCATTCGCGGCACCTTGGATACAACTTCAGTCCAAGACAGAAAGCAAGGACGTTCCAAGTATGGAGCGAAACGACCGGCTCCGGCAAAAAAATAAGGTAATTCAAGATTCATTGATATTTATTCATCATTTTCGAAAGGAGGAATCACCTTATGCCTCGTAAAGGTAAAGTTGTAAAAAGAGACGTTTTACCGGATCCAATCTACAACTCAAAATTAGTCACGAAGTTAATCAATAGCATCATGACGCAAGGCAAGAAGAATCTTGCGCAGAACATTCTTTATAACGCGTTTGAACGCGTACGGGAACAAACCGGAAAAGAACCCATCGATGTCTTCAATGATGCACTGAATAACATCATGCCCGCACTCGAAGTCAGAAGTCGTCGCATCGGCGGACAAAACTACCAAGTACCCGGTGAAGTTAGAAGCGACCGGCGTGTGACGCTCGGACTCAGATGGCTTGTGCAATACTCTCGTCTCCGCCATGAAAGAACGATGGAGGAACGGCTCGCAAAAGAAATCATCGATGCCGCTAACGGTACTGGCGCATCAGTGAAGAAAAAAGAAGATATGCATAGAATGGCAGAAGCCAATAGAGCGTTTGCTCATTATCGCTTCTGATTTGAAAGGAATTTGTTATGGCACGTGAATTCAGTTTAGAAAAAACCCGTAATATCGGCATCATGGCGCACATTGACGCTGGAAAGACGACGACGACGGAGCGGGTTCTCTATCACACAGGAAGAATCCATAAAATGGGTGAAACGCATGATGGCGCTTCCCAAATGGACTGGATGGAACAAGAACAAGAACGTGGCATCACCATTACCGCTGCGGCTACCACAGCTTTTTGGAAAAATCACAGAGTGAATATCATCGATACTCCGGGCCACGTTGACTTTACTGTCGAGGTTTCGCGTTCCCTGCGTGTATTGGATGGTGCTGTAACGGTGCTTGATGCTCAGGCTGGTGTGGAACCACAAACCGAAACGGTGTGGCGACAAGCCAATGAATACCATGTTCCTCGTATTGTTTTCGCCAATAAAATGGATAAGACGGGGGCAGACTTTTCTCAAGCGATCGAGACGATCCATCATCGTCTCGGAGCGAAATCCGAGGCCATTCAATGGCCGATTGGCGCAGAGGATCAATTTGATGGAATCATCGATATCGTCAGCCTCAAAGCCTATCATTTTGACGGCGGACCCGACGAGAACTATACAGAAATCCCTATTCCCGATGCTTTGAAGAAACTCGTGAATGAACGACGAATTCGGCTCATTGAAGCGGTGGCTGATTATGATGAGACATTGATGCTTTCATATCTTGAAGGGGAGACGATACCCGGTTCGCTTTTGAAACAAGCGGTTCGGAAGGCGACCCTCTCAGTGGAATTCTTTCCCGTGATGTGTGGCTCGGCGTTTAAGAACAAAGGCGTGAAGCTGATGTTGGATGCGGTCATCGATTACTTACCCTCGCCAACGGAAGTACCGCAGATCATGGGTCTCAATCGCCATGGCGAAGAAGTCGTGGTTCATCATGACGACAACAAAGAGTTTGTCGCATTAGCATTCAAAGTGATGACAGATCCATTTGTTGGGAGATTAACCTTTTTCAGGGTGTATTCCGGGGTTGCAGAAAAAGGATCATACATCGTCAATACTTCTAAAGGAAAAAAAGAGCGTCTTGGGCGGATCTTGCAGATGCATGCCAATCATCGAACGGAAATCGAATGTGTCTATTCCGGCGATATTGCGGCAGCGATTGGCTTCAAAGACACGATTACGGGAGACACTTTGTGTTCAGACCGAGTCAATATCATTCTCGAATCCATGAAGTTTCCGGAACCCGTCATTTCCGTGGCCATTGAGCCGAAGACAAAAAACGACCAAGATAAAATGGGTGTCGCCTTGAGTAAACTCGCTGAGGAAGACCCCACATTCAGAACCTATACTGATTCAGAAACAGGTCAGACGATCATATCCGGCATGGGCGAGTTGCATCTCGAAATCATCGTGGATCGGATGCGACGCGAATTCAAAGTCGAAGCGACGGTTGGAAATCCTCAAGTATCTTATCGGGAAACCATTCGTCAGGAAGCCCAATGCGAAGGACGATTTGTCCGACAATCGGGTGGAAGAGGGCAATATGGCCATGTCTGGATTAAGTTTGAGCCGAATCCGGGCAAGGGTTATGAGTTCGTAGATAAAGTCGTAGGCGGCGTGGTCCCGAGAGAGTATATCTCCGTTGTCGATAAGGGGCTTCAGGAGGCCTTGCAAGGCGGAATCATCGCGGGTTATCCCGTCCTTGATATCAAAGCGACCTTGTATGATGGATCCTACCATGAAGTCGATTCTTCGGAAATCGCTTTCAAAGTGGCGGCATCCCTGTCACTTCGACAAGCCAAGGAAAAATGTCGTCCAACGCTTCTTGAACCGATCATGGTTGTCGACGTGGTCACTCCGGATGATTATATCGGAAACGTCATTGGCGACTTGACTTCCAGAAGAGGGCGGATCGAAGCCCAGGAATCTCAAGGGAAGGCTCAGAAAGTCACGGCGAAGGTACCACTCAGTCAAATGTTTGGGTATGCCACAGCTTTGAGATCGAATACGCAAGGCCGGGCGACGCATACGATGCAGTTCTCACATTATGAGGAATGCCCGAAGTCGATTACTGAAGAAATCATTGCGAAACGTAATGGATAGCACGAATCAACCCGGTTTTGAGCAACAACTTATCTATTGATTTATTTTGGATATTGTTATACAATAATATCGATTAACAGACTAAAGAAAAATCTTAAGTATAAAAGGAGAAATCACAATGGCTAAAGCTAAATTTGAACGTACAAAACCGCATGTCAATATCGGGACCATTTGCCACGTTGACCATGGAAAAACGACTTTGACGGCGGCTATCACTTTGGTTCTGTCGAAACTAGGGTTTGCCCAGGTTAAGGATTATGCCTCGATCGACTCAGCACCAGAAGAAAAGTCCAGAGGCATCACAATTAATACGGCACACATCGAATATGAAACAAAGAATCGCCACTATGCCCACGTAGACTGCCCGGGACATGCCGACTATGTCAAAAACATGATCACCGGCGCAGCGCAAATGGACGGAGCTATTCTCGTTGTTTCCGCTGCGGACGGCGCTATGCCCCAAACGCGCGAGCACATCTTGCTCAGCCGTCAGGTTGGCGTTCCCAAAATCGTCGTCTTCTTGAATAAAGCCGACATGGTGGACGACCCCGAATTGATCGAACTCGTTGAAATGGAAATTCGTGAATTGTTGACCGAATACAAATTCCCCGGAGACGAAACCCCCATCATCGTTGGATCCGCATTGAAAGCTCTTGAAGGCGATCTAGAACAAGAAAAGGTATTGTTGCAACTGATGGATGCAGTGGATGAATACATTCCGCTTCCTGAACGTCCTGTTGACAAACCCTTCATGATGCCGATTGAAGACGTATTCACGATCACCGGCAGAGGCACAGTCGTTACCGGC
>JBAZGL010000114.1:0-4346 GCA_041652855.1 Candidatus Izemoplasmatales bacterium | reverse complement strand
CGGCCGTTTTTATGTTTTTCATGATTCCGAGGAGTCTCGACTCTTGGGGTTTGTGAACAACATTCAAACATTCACATCGGATCAAATCGAAGACATGCGATATCTTAATCGCTTCGGCTATCGCACTCACCAGAAGATTGATACGCTGGAATCGGTTTTACGTGAATTCAAGGATCGAGTTTTGCTCAATCTGGATCGCTGCTATCGCGGAGGAGAAACCATGATCGAGGGCATCTTATCCCTCATTCATGATCTCGGGATGTCGGATCAAATCATCATCAAAGCACCGCCGACGGACGCTGTGCTTCGATGTGTGGCACAGGCCAAGAGCCCTGTGATGTTCTTTCCCATCGTCACCCATGAGCGTCACATCCAGATGTGCGAGGATGCGCACATCCCGATCACAGGTATTGAAATCGTGTTCCAATCCCTCGATCATCCCTTGGTTCAAAAAGAAGCCATGACCCGTTATAAACAAAAGGGCTACGTCCTTTGGGGAAATGCTCTGAGTATCGATCCCGACTATCTACTTTCGGCGGGAGCGGATGATGAAGCTGCTTTCACGATCGGGGCGGACAAGAGTTGGGGTGTCTTGGTGGATCTTGGCTTTGATATCATTCAAACCGACTGGATATATCCCTTCAAACAATATCTGAATCAGCGAAAAGAAGCAGGAAGGATTTAAGATGAAAACAGGAATATGCACTTGGTCGCTCATGGGGTTTCCGATCGAATCACCCCGAGACATGGTAGACTATGCCGCACAATATGGCTTTCAGACGATCGATCTGTCTTTGGGCGGATATCAACGCTTTTTCGACTGGATGAAGCAACCTTTGAAACACGTGATCGAACACTTCACGGCCTTTCGTGCCTATGCCGACCGGCGGGGCATCGAAATCTCGCAAACACATGCGCCTTATGCCGTGTTTCCCAAGTTTCTCGGGAAGGATTTCATGAAATCGCAATATCGTTCGATCTTGATCACACACCTGGTCGGGGCGCGATATATGGTCATCCATCCCATCGCTTTCCCGTTGTACGGCCTGAAGCCGCTTGATCGGGAGGAGTTGGACTATAACTTGCGCTTCTTCAAGAAACTGACCCCTCACTTGCGAAGACATCAAATACAAGCCGCCGTCGAAAACATTTTTGACCGAGACCAGGGAAACATTCGCAATATCCATGTGTCCCAACCCGAGGGAATCGCCGAGTATTTGTCCTTGTTACCGGAGGAACACTATGTGTTCTGTCTCGATACCGGACACTTGAATATCGCCGGTAAAGCACCCCATGATGCGATCATTCTTCTTGGAAAACGCCTCAAGGTTCTGCACGTTCACGATAATGACGGCATCAGCGACCAACATATTTTGCCCGGACAAGGCAGTATTGATTGGGCCGATTTCACCGCGAGTTTGGCCAAGGTGGGGTTTGATGGGGCGATGAGTCTCGAAATCAAGCCGGAACTGTCCTTCTTTCCCGAAGCCAAAAAAATAAGCGAACATTTGATATCTGAAGTCCTCAGACAACGGCAGGATTGATCTTTATGGGACACTATAAAGTCAACCGTCAACCCTTCAATACCTTTATCGAGCAATTCGCTTACAAGCGCATCTTTGTCTTCGGTGATCGCAATACCTTGAACAAAGCCACGCCTCTGACCGATGCGCTCAGTGCAAAAGGGGTCGAAGTGACTCGCTATCTCATGGATCAGGATGAGATCGTACCGACGATGGAATGGGCGAATGAACTGATTCGCCGAATCTCTCAAGCGGAGTATATCTTGGGTGTAGGTTCAGGAAGCATCAATGATCTCGGAAAATATGTCGCGCATGAGCTCGGATTACCCTATGGCATCTTCTCAACAGCGCCTTCGATGGATGGTTATCTTTCAAGAGGTGCGGCCCTCATTTGTCAGGGAGTCAAAATCACTTTTTCCGTACATGAACCCGATGATATTCTGATGGATCTGGAAGTTCTGCGGATGGCTCCGGACATGATGATTGCCGCCGGAGTGGGCGATCTGCTTGGAAAATACACCGCTTTGGCGGACTGGCGTCTGTCACAGGCGATCAACGGCGAGGTGGTGGACGAAGAAGCGTACCAGATGATGCGCATGGCGATGCAACAGGCATTTGTTGCGTATGATCTGATTGTGAAACGAGATTCTTATGGAATATCGGTGTTGATGGACGCTTTGAACACTGCAGGACTCGCAATGGCTAAATGCGGGCATTCGCGTCCCGCGAGCGGGAGCGAACATCACCTTTCTCATTACTTGGAGATGGACTTCATCGCACACGATCAACCCATTCCCTTGCATGGAATCAAAGTGGGTTTGGGGACATTGGTCTCCCTTGATCTCTATCATCATCTTGATACTCTATGGTTTGACGAAGAAATCCGAAATCAAATCATGGGTATCATCCGGGATTTGCCCCCCGTGGAACACGTGGAAACCTTGCTTTCACTCGTGGGTGCGCCCGTCAAATTCCGTGAACTGGGTATTTCTGAAAGCTTGTTCACAACTGCTCTCACACAAGCGCACACCATTCGTGATCGCTATACGATTCTCACCTATTACCATCAGAACCAAAGACTTGCACCTATGCTTTCACACTTGATTGAGCGATATTATTAAATCAAGTTTCAAAGAACGACGCACCTATCATGCATTCAAGGAGTTGCACAGATGATTATACCTATTATCAAACACGTTGAACTTCACGATGGCACATTTGACCTCAAGACACCCATCGTCATTCGCTATCCTGAAAGATTAGCAGAACTGAGTCACGTGATACCCGATGTACTTCCGCTCGTCATTGCCCAAGAAGGAAATGAACTAGATTTCCGTTTTGACGCGTCGATACCCGATGAAGGCTATGTGCTCGACATCAAGAGTCAAGCCATCGCTATCGCATACAAGGATTATCGCGGTGCATTGTACGCGTTTATGACGCTCATTCAACTCTGCGATCAAGACACCGTTTCGTGTCAGACGATCACAGATTATCCCGATCTAACAATCCGCGGTTTCATGTGGGACATCAGTCGCGATAAGGTGCCGACACTATCGACCATGAAATCCATCGTTCAAACCATGATGCGTCTCAAGATGAACCATCTTGAACTCTATGTTGAAGGCTTTTCTCTTGAGTTGCCTTCATTTCCGCATCTATCCTATGATACACCCTTCACGCCATGGGAATATCGGATTTTGGAACGATATGCGGCCATTCGCGGCATTGATCTGGTTCCAAACATCAATACGTTCGGTCACATGACGAAATGGCTTGAAATGGATGAATATACCGACCTTGCGGAATGTCCTGACGGTTATCATCGAATCGGCAATCACTATCCACCTTCCACCATCAATCCACTTGATCCAAGGAGTTTGGATTTGGTCACAAAAATGGTCCGTGATGTGCTGGAATTTTCGCGTTCCAATCGCTTCAACATCAATGGCGATGAGCCTTTTGAACTCGGACTCGGAAAGAGCAAAAGCGCATGTGAGGCTCTGGGCCCGGGAAAGGTTTACGTCGATTTCATCACCCAAGTGGCTGATGTCGTCATCAAAGCCAAGCGGCAGCCCTTGATCTGGGGCGATGTCCTCGCAAGACATCCCGAGATTCTACCAGAGTTTCCGAACAATCTCACCGTCATCGACTGGGGTTATGACTACAAGCATGATTTTGATTTGCGCGCTTCTCGGCTCCAGCAACACAACCTCAACTTCATGTTGGCTCCGGGCACATCTTCATGGTGTAGTTTCGCCTATCGTCATCGCGATATGGTTGGATCGACCGATCAGGCCATACGAGCACTCAAAACGCATGAGGGACAGGGATTGTTAATGACGGATTGGGGAGATTATGGTCACCCGCAACCACTATGTTTCTCCTATCCCGGATTGGCGTACGCCGCATCTGAAACATGGACCGGGAATGGAAATTATGCGGTAGTGGAGGCGTGGTTGAAGCAGTATGTCTTTACGGGCCGTCCCAAACAGGCCGAATGGATTCGCCGGCTTGGGGAGTATAGTATGATGGAAGACCGACACATCTCCAATGGAACCATGGCTTTCCGTTCATGGATGATGGCCGGATTCTATCATCAGGATTCCTTGAAAGAGCAGTATTCGACTTGGAAAATGGCATTGGAGAAAGTCGCCTTGTCTATGACTTCATCCCGATCGATCCTTGACGCTCTCAATCAAATCACTGACGAGATGGGAAGCAGTACTTCGCTTGTGGATTGCGAGATCCGTCAAAGCATGAGATTGATTGAACTCAGTGTTTTGCTCAACCAGATGGTCAATCATCATATAGATCATCTCG
>JBAZGL010000113.1:0-4346 GCA_041652855.1 Candidatus Izemoplasmatales bacterium | reverse complement strand
AAACCGCCTACGCACGCTTTACGCCCAATAATTCCGGATAACGCTTGCCCCCTACGTATTACCGCGGCTGCTGGCACGTAGTTAGCCGGGGCTTCCTCATCAGGTACCGTCACTTATATCCCATTTCCTGGATATACTCTTCTTTCCCGATAACAGAACTTTACAATCCGAAGACCTTCTTCATTCACGCGGCATTGCTCGGTCAGGCTTCCGCCCATTGCCGAAAATTCCCTACTGCTGCCTCCCGTAGGAGTCTGGGCCGTGTCTCAGTCCCAGTGTGGCTGTTCAGCCTCTCAGCTCAGCTACGCATCATCGACTTGGTAGGCCGTTACCCCACCAACTATCTAATGCGCCGCAAGCCCTTCCCATGGCGCCGCTCTTTCCCGCGCCTTTAAACATTCCGACATCTGTCTAAATGTCCTATCCAGTATTAGCCCCCGTTTCCAGGGGTTATCCTCGTCCTTGGGTTAGGTTACTTACGTGTTACTCACCCGTTCGCCACTCACTATATCTCTATAGTGCGTTCGACTTGCATGTATTAGGCATGCCGCCAGCGTTTATCCTGAGCCAGGATCAAACTCTCCATTCTTTATGGTTCGTTTCATTTAGCTCTTCTCTTCTGTGCTTGTTGTTCGTGTCTTAATCTGTTTAGTTTTCAAAGACCCAAGTTCCTTGCACGCCAATTTCTCACGCGCTTTTATATTGTATCATAGGGATTTTTCAAAGTCAACAATAATTTACCGCAAACAGGGTAATTGAACTCCAATGGAACGAATTTCCAATTAAAGCCAGATTTAGCCATCAAAAAAGGGTCCGGCACATGCGCCGGACCCTACAGAATCAATGTTTTCCCCTATCGAAACAGACGCAGAATATCATTATATGACACATAAACCAGAAGTGCGATCAACAGGAAGAAGACAATGGTATGCAAGAGGTTCTCGAATTTTTGATTGGGTTTCTTCTTGGTGATGGCCTCATAACCCAGAAAAACGATGCGGCCGCCATCGAGCGCGGGAATCGGCAAGAGGTTCAAAATCCCCAAATTCACGCTCAGAAAGCCAATCCAGTTCAATAACGAAATGAAGCCATTCGACGCAGCTACCGAGGTGATGGTGTACATCCCGATAAACCCGGAAAGGTCTCCGACTCCCACTTGTTTCGAGCCGAACAGGAGTCCCAATGTCTTGAAGATGGATCCGCTGGCGTTGGCGAAACTGGCGAACATCCCCTCCACCGAACCAAGGAAACTGAAATGGCTTGAACCGACAATACCGATCCGCGAACTGAACAACTCATATCCTTGAGTGGACAAAACCTCGAGGCTGTACGCCACGAATGAATAACTCCGCAACTCTCCCCCGCGTTCATACACGATCACCGTAGGATTGTCTTTGGTCGAACCTGCGACATAGTTCTTCTGAAAAAGGATCAACTCGTCCCAATCGGCGAACGTGTGTCCATCGATAGAGATGATCACATCGTTCGTCATCAGTGGCTCATACGTATTGGGATCCAGACCTTCCGCCTGATTGGGCATGGAGACGACGAGCGCTTCGCTACCCGGAAGACTCGCAAAATTGAAACTCATAAAATAGTATTGCGGGTGAATCGGATCCAGGGTCACCTGAACGCCGTCCCGTTCCACCACCATCGTAAAAGCGCTGTTTCCCGAGTACAAAGCCAACTCGGAACGCACCGAGGTGCCATCCAGCGACCAACTTGAAATATCCACTCCGTTGATGGAGAGAATCTTGTCTCCCGGCATGATGATGCCATAGGAGGGGCTACCCGCGCTGACCTCGCTCACGATGGTGCTTTGTTCGTCCGCGACACCGCCGACAAGAAACATGATGAAAAATACGAGCAACGCCAAAACGAAGTTCATCATCGGGCCGGCAAAGGCTACCATGAAGCGTTGCATTTTGGTCTTTGAATTGAAAACGCGGTCTCTCGGGGCGATTTGCATCACTTTCTTGTCAAACACATAGAATGCGTCGCGTTTCACGGTATATTCGTTGATATACAGCCTGCCGCCATCGACCCCTTGCAGATCCATGTCGTCGATGGTGATCTCCAAAAAGTCTTGATAATGAGGATGCTGGGGATTGAGCACGATCCGGTTGATTTCACCATCCCGGTCGAGTCCGATGCGGATTTTTTGTTGGGGTTTCAAGATTTCCGCTTCGACTTCTTCTCCGGCCATCGCCACGTAACCGCCGAAAGGAATGGCACGGATTGAGAACGTCGTTTCACCCTTCTTCCGGCTCCAAAGTTTGGGTCCCATTCCAAAAGAAAACTCATGGCATAAGATTCCCGCCCGCTTGGCGAAGAGGAAATGTCCGAGTTCATGGATGCATATGACCAAACTCAGAACAAGCAAGAATATGAGAATGTTGAATAATGTGGTCCACATAAGTAAATCTCCTTTAGTCTTTGAAGAAGTGTGCGGATATTCGAGCTTTGACATCCTGATCGATCATGATGAGTTGAGTCAAAGTCGGATGGTGCACCAGTGTATGTTGTTCCAGAGCCTCGATAATGATCGATTCGATATCGAGAAAACGGATTTTTTTCTTAAGAAACAAAGATACGGCGATCTCATTGGCTGCATTGAGCACCGCAGGCAATGAATGCCCTGTCTGATATGCCCTAAGCGCATGATCCATCAAAGGATAGCGGACGGAATCGAAGGGCGAGAACGACAACCGCTCCATCTGGTCCAATGCCAAAGGTTGCTGCATGCCCGCTTTCCGGACGCCCCCGAAGAGTGCATAGCTGATGGCATGATGCATATCCGGCGCACTGAGATGCGCCTTGAAGGAATGATCGATGAACTCCACCAATGCATGCACGATGCTCTCGCGGTGCATGATGGGCCGGATGCAGTCATAATCGATATCGAAGAGCCAGTGCGCTTCCGCGATTTCGAACGCCTTGTTCATCATCGTCGCGGAATCGATCGTGATCTTGGCGCCCATCTGCCAATTCGGATGATTCATCGCCGCTTCAGGTGTGACCTGATCGAGTTCACTCCGCTTCAAATCACGGAAAGCTCCACCACTCGATGTGATCCAGACACGCTTGATGTAGTCTTTGTCTTCACCCGCCAAACATTGCCAGATGCCCGAATGCTCGGAATCAATGCAATAGATCTTGGCCCCTGTTTTGTGTGTGGTGTCGTGGATAATCTGTCCGCCGACCACCAATGATTCTTTGTTGGCAAGGGCGACATCCCGTCCCATCTCCAACGCATGGACAGTCGGTGCGAGTCCAGCAATCCCGACCAACGCGTTGACGAGCAAACCCGGATGATTACCATTCATGGTAGCTGCCTCGATCAATCCTCGAGGTCCGAACCCGAAACGGATTTCTGGATACTTCTTCTGTAATACAATGCTATCTGCTTCAGATAAAACACTCACAAAATCCGGACGGAACGCTTCGATCTGTTCTTGAAGCAAAGCGATATTTTGACCACACGCCAATGCGCGGATATGAAAGTGCTCGGGATGTTCACGAATGATATCAAGGGTCTGAACGCCGATAGAACCCGTCGACCCGAGCAAATAGATGTCTTTCATCATAATCCAAGATGCGCGAGTTGGTTCAGGACATAGACGATGAGCGACATCATCATCGCCGCGAAGATCCAAGAATCGAAACGATCGAGCACGCCTCCGTGTCCCGGCAACAAGTTTGAGAAATCTTTGATGCCATAGTCTCGTTTGATCTTTGAAGCGACCAAGTCACCCAGTTGCGCCACAACCGAGAGCAGCATCGCAATGATGAGGATATACGCCCAGTGGATGGAGAAAACCTGTAAACTGACCGCGAACACCGTCGCGCCGGCACTGCCGCACACCCAGCCAGCGATCGCGCCTTCCACGCTTTTCTTCGGGCTGATCACGGGCGCAAGCCGGTGGCGTCCGAACCGGATGCCGAACATATAAGCGAACGCATCGGTCAGAATGGCGTTAAGCAATACAAATCCCAATATCCATATCCCCTTGATTCTGAGGTCGATCAAGGCGAGAAAACCCAAACCGACATATAAGCCGATCAACAGGACAGATGATATCCCCTGGATATGCGCTTGAGGCACGAGAACATAGACGACCAGTACCGCAAGCAGCACGCCGGCAAGCGCATAGATCATCGAAGCGGTTTGGATGAGGCCGATGAGCCTCAGATAGCCGACAGCGATGACGCCTCCTGTGGCGACCATACTCAAAATCGCGATGACGGATGATGTCGACTGCGTTTTGTCAACAACGCGCGCGAACTCAAAACTAGCCAATAATGCTAAAAGTCCGCAAAATATCGCAAACATGTGGAAGTGATGC
>JBAZGL010000112.1:0-4336 GCA_041652855.1 Candidatus Izemoplasmatales bacterium | reverse complement strand
TTTTCTTCTTTTTTTCTTGCGCCTCCACGTGGAGCGCGAGACGGTTTTCTTTCTCTGCCGTCTCTTTCCTTGTTCTCTAGCATCGGATAACCTCCTTCATTAGAACTCAAGCCCAGCTTCGCGGGCGGCTTCGGCCAATGCCTTGACTCTTCCATGGTACAAATAACCGCCTCGATCGAACACTACGAGCTTGATGCCCTTGGCTAAGGCTTTCTCGGCAATCAGTTTGCCGACACTCTTCGCGCCTTCAACATTACCGCCGTTGACGTCTTTGACTTCCAATGAGGAAGCCGCGACGAGCGTCGTTCCGGCGATATCATCGATGATTTGGCAATAAATCGCCTTGTTTGAACGGAAAACATTCAGCCGAGGTCTCGATGGAACACCTTTGATGTGGGCCCGAATGCGACGATGACGTTTCGCTCTTTGAGCTTCTTTATTCACAGGTTTAAACATAATTTATTCACCTCTTGCTTATTTAGCAGTTTTCCCTTCTTTACGACGTACAACCTCGCCACGATAGCGGATACCTTTGCCTTGATAGGGTTCAGGTGCCCGGATCTTGCGGATGTTTGCGGCGAACTCGCCGACTGCTTGTTTGTCGATTCCTCTGATTTGGATTTCCGTATTGATGGGAAGTTCAACCGTTAATCCTTCGGGAATTTCAACCTCAACCGGGTTGGAATAGCCGACGCTGACGACCAATGTCTTGCTGCCCTGTAACGAGGCACGGTAGCCAACACCCTTGATATCAAGGATTTTGACATAGCCTTCGGTTACACCTTTGACCATATTGTTGATAATCGCGCGTGTCGTTCCGTGCAAAGCGCGGTGACGCAGCGAATCAGATGGCCGGGTTACAGAAATCTCATTGTCAGAAGCGACTACTTTCATATCTTCATGAAAAGCGAAACTCAACGATCCTTTCGGGCCCTTGACAGACACATGATTCGTGTCGTCGATTGTAACGGTGACACCCTCGGGAATCGCAATCGCAAGTCTACCTACGCGACTCATAATATTCTTGCACCTCCATAATTGGTTTCATCTTGCATGACTACCAGACATAAGCCAAAACTTCGCCGCCTACTTGTTTCTTCCGTGCTTCCCGATCGGTCATAATGCCTTGAGATGTCGAAACAATAGCGATACCAAGACCATTCAAGACCCTGGGAATGTCGTCAGTTTTTGCGTACACACGCAAACCGGGTTTGGAGATTTTCTTCAAACCTTTGACTGCTCTTTCGTCATTGACTAAATATTTCAATGTGATTTTCAAAACGCCTTGGATGCCCGTTTTGATTAACTCGAAGTCGGTAATATAGCCTTCCGATTTTAACACGGTCAGGATTTCGGCCTTGAGTTTCGAAGCCGGCACTTCAACGTTTTTGTGTTTCATTTGATTGGCATTGCGGATTCTTGTCAGCATATCCGCAATTGGATCGGTCATGACCATATCTATAATGCCTCCTTCCTCGATACATGGGAATAAGTATTTTTCATAATCAATTACCAGCTGGCCTTCTTAACACCGGGAATTTGCCCTTTATAAGCCAATTCGCGGAAGCAGATACGGCAGAGTTTAAACTTGCGATAGACTGCATGTGGACGACCACAACGCTCGCAACGAGTATAGTTTCTCACTTGAAATTTCGATCCGCGCTTTTGCCGGACGATTTGTGATGTTTTTGCCATAATCCGCCTCCTAATTCTTTCTGAACGGAAAACCGAAAAGCTTCAAAAGTTCGAATGCTTCCTGGTCCGTCTTCGCCGTTGTGACGATAACGATGTCCATTCCTCGGATTTTGTTCACTTTGTCGTAATTGATTTCCGGAAAAATCAGTTGTTCCTTGATGCCGAGGGTGTAATTGCCGCGCCCATCGAATCCTTTCGGATTGACGCCGCGGAAGTCACGCACGCGCGGAAGCGCGATCGTAATCAGTTTATCGAAGAAGTCGTACATTCTTTCGCCCCGAAGCGTGACCTTGCAACCGATGGCCATACCTTCGCGAAGTTTGAAGCTCGCGATGGATTTCTTTGCCTTGGTTACAACCGGTTTTTGACCGCTGATCTGCGTCAGTTCGCTGACTGCGTCATCCAGAACCTTCGGATTGAGCACTGCGTCACCGACACCGATGTTCAAGGTGATCTTGCTGATCTTTGGCGCTTCCATCACCGAGGAGTATTGAAACTTGGCTTGCAGTGCGGGCATAATTTCGTTCAGATATTTTTCTTGTAGACGATTCATCAATTATCCCCTCCCTACTCCAAGACTTCTCCGGATTTTTTTGCGTAACGCACTTTTTCCGTCTTGTCTTGTTTCTTAACCTTTTTCGTGATGGTTTTATAACCGATCTTGGTTGGCTTTTTCGTTTTTGGATCCACGAGCATCACGTTCGAGATATGAATGGGTTTTTCCACATCCATGATCCCGCCATCCGGATTGGCCTGAGACGGCTTGAGATGCTTTTTGACTTTTCCCAAACCTTCGCCCTCGAGAATGACGCGCTCGGATTTGGTCAATATTTTGCGAATGGTTCCGCTTTTTCCTTTATCTTGTCCGGCGATGATCAGGACCTTGTCGCCTTTTTTTAATTTCATATGATCATCCTCCTACAATACTTCCGGAGCTAAAGAAACAATCTTGGTGAACTCTGCTTCTCTCAACTCGCGCGCAACCGGTCCGAAAATGCGGGTGCCTTTCGGGCTCTTGTCATCTTTGATGATGACGGCTGCGTTGTCGTCAAATTTGATATGGCTGCCATCGGGACGGCTCACGCCTTTGCGGGTGCGAACGATAACCGCTTTCACGATTTCGCCCTTTTTGACCAATCCACCCGGAGTAGCGGCTTTGACCGTTGCGATAATGATATCGCCGATGGTTGCGTATTTGCGGCTTGTGCCGCCCAACACCTTGATGGTCAGGATTTCCCTGGCACCGGAGTTGTCAGCGATTTTCAGCCTCGTCTCTTGTTGTATCATGTCTGGTGTCCTCCCTTATCCGTTAAAGATCCACGTTTTGCTCGATGATCTCGACCAAACGAAATCTCTTGGTGCGGGAGAGCGGACGGCATTCCATGATTTTGACAGTATCACCGATCTTGGCTTGGTTCAACTCGTCATGCGCGGTGAACTTCTTTGAGGAAATAACGCGTTTGCTATATAAGGAATGCTTTTTATACGTGGTCACTTTGACGGTGATTGTCTTATCGTTTTTATTCGACACGACTTCGCCGATGAATGTGCGACGAATTTTATTGTTTTCCATCTGTTATTCCTCCTACTGCCCTTCACGCTCGGACAGAATGGTCTTCATCCGGGCAATGGTCTTTCTGACCGCGCTGAGACGTGCGGTATTCTCGAGTTGCCCCGTTGCGTGTTTGAATCGAAGATCGAACATTTCTCTTTTCAAAACGTCGATTTCTTTCAAGATGGCTTCGTTTTCCATCTCACGAATCTCTTTCACGTGTGTCATTGTGAATCACCACGCTCTTTCTTGACAAATTTGGTTTTGATCGGCAACTTGTGCGACGCGAGACGCAAAGCTTCCTTGGCGACATCTTCGGGAACTCCGTCGATCTCGAACATGATCAAACCTTCCTTGACGACAGCGACCCATTCTTCAGGTGCGCCTTTACCGGATCCCATCCGGACTTCGAGCGGTTTTTTCGTCTTGGCCAAGTGGGGGAATATTCTTACCCAGACTTGCCCGGCCCGCTTCATAAAACGGGTCATCGCCACACGGCTGGCTTCGATTTGGCGGGCGGTAATCCACGCGCCCTCGGTAGCCATCAATCCGTATGCACCGAACTCGATATTTTGTCCGCCCTTAGCAAGACCTTCATAACTTACCCGATGGGGACGACGGTATTTGGTTCTCTTGGGCATCAACATGTTATTTGGCCTCCTTTTTGGAAGGCAGTATTTCCCCTTTGTAGATCCAAACCTTGACTCCGAGTTTTCCATAGGTTGTCTTGGCTTCGGCTAAAGCGTAATCGATGTCCGCACGCAATGTGTGAAGCGGAACGTTGCCTTCGCTATAGCCTTCGCTTCGCGCGATTTCAGCGCCGGCAAGACGTCCGGAAATCAAGGTGCGGCAGCCTTTTGCGCCCGCTTTGAGCGCGCGCTGGATCGCAACTTTCTGAACACGGCGGAACGATGCGCGGCTTTCAAGTTGTTTTGCAATGCTCTCAGCTACGAGTTTTGCATCCAACTCAGCGCGTTTGATTTCCACCACATTCAGGAATACTTCCTTCTTGGTTAATTGTTTCAGTTTTTCAACGACAGCATTTTTCGTTTCGCCGTTTCTACCAATGACCATACCGGGTTTTGCGGT
>JBAZGL010000111.1:0-4415 GCA_041652855.1 Candidatus Izemoplasmatales bacterium | reverse complement strand
ACGCTCTTCCGATCTGCAGCGAGAAAAAATCATCGCCAAATACGATCGAATCCCCATGGATGAGACGTATGTGATATTTGCAGAATTTTCCAACATTGGCACCTTTTATCAATTCGTTGATTACACGTATGGCGACAAGATCTGCGAAGTCATTCACAAACTGTTCCGGATGGTTTTCATCAAAGAGCGTTATCATCGTTTTCAGCACAATCAGTATGTTTTTTTCGGCAGATATGATGATGCAGAATGCGCTTCTCAAACGGAAAAAGAAGCTTATCTCGCAGAAAGGATCCGCGAGATCCACCACCTTTTCTTCAAGACATTCACCGGGACCGAAGACATCATCCTATCCTTCGGCGGCGCGTGTAACGGCATCAAAAAGGAAGCAAAAAACATCAAATCGATGATCCAGATGGCGCAATATACGATGGTGGAAGCCAAAAAGAAACAATTGACTTTCATGGTGGCGGACGAGATCATCCGCAGCCAAAAAACAGATCTTGATGATTTCGTGCTCGCCTTTGACTACTACTTTGACATCAACGAATTCACCCCGTTTTTTCAACCCATCATCGATAAGCATACTTTGCGAATCATCGGCTGCGAATCACTGATCCGTTGGCGGAAGGATGAATACCGAATCATCAGCGCGAATCGCTTCAAAGATATCGCTTTGGAAAAGAAATTTTTCGATGTCATAGACAAATCAGTCATTCGGAAGTCTTTTGAGATGTACAAGCATTGGCGCGAAGAGCGATTGATACATAACGCATTCATGATGGTGATCAACCTGAGTTACCACACTCTGAGTCTCCTCAACATAGATGATTTGCTCAAACTGACCGTGTATTTCGACATCCTTCCGGAAAATATCGAATTCGATATTGACGATTTCATCTCTCAGGATCAAATCGTGTACAAAAAAGTGGCTCAATTGAAGGAGTCAGGTTTCAAGGTCGCGGTCGATGCCTTCCAATACCAGCGTTTATCAATGTCCTCCTTTCTCCACTTTGACGTCGACACCATCAAAATCGATAAGTCGATTCTCCCGACAGATACCCCGTCTTTCCGACACATTCGTCTGTATGAAGCCATACTGGATATGGCAGAAACCTTAAAATCGAAAACACTGATCAAAGGCATCGAAAATCGGCAACAAATGAAAATGGCAAGCGACCTTTCGGTCGATTATCTTCAAGGGTACTACTTCACCAAACCCATCGATGAGGAGGGATTTCGATTATACCTCCAGAAACACGCTGAAGGTTTCATGGGTCATGAATTCATGGATGATTAACGCCGCGCTTGGCGAAAGAAGCGACATGAAGGAGGAAAAAATATATGAGCGACAATTCTAAAAAAAAGGCTGTCGGCGTCGATTTGGGGACATCCAATCTATTGATTTACGTCGAAGGAAGGGGCACCGTCTTCAATGAACCTTCCATCATCGCCATCGACAAAGCCACGAAAAAAGTCGTCTCGGTGGGAATCAATGCCGCAAATCTCGTCGGGAAGACTCACGAAAAAGTGGAGGTTATCAAGCCGCTTTCGGGGGGCGTCATCGCCGATGTCGAGATGATCAAAGAGTTGCTGGTGTTTACACTCGATACGATCTTCTTGTCGAAGATGGATAACATCCGCAAAATGTTGATTTGCATTCCCTCAGAAATTACAGAAACTGAAACTCAAGCCATCCGGATGCTGGGATATGGCATGGGAATCGAAAACGTGATCATTGATGCCGAAGTCAAAGCGGCGGCCATCGGCAATGGCCTAGACATTTATGAACCTAGAGGCCAATTCGTCATCGATATCGGTGGCGGCACCACTGATTTCGGTGTCTTGAGTTTGGGTGAAGTCGTCCTCGCAAAAGCTACCAAAGTCGCAGGTGAATACTTCGATCGGCAAATCATCGAACATGTCAAGAATGTGCATAAACTCGAAATCGGTGATCAGACAGCAGAAAAAATCAAAATTGCCTTGGCCTCCATTGATGGGAATCTTCCTGTTGATGAAGATGGAAAAGACCTCACCTATACCGCTAAAGGTAGGGATCTCGTGGATGGCTTGCCCAAGCACGCTGTGATTACTGCTCAGGAAATACGCGAGGTCATCCTGCGTTGTTTTGAAACCATCAAATCCACTTTGATCGCTACCCTTGAGGCAACGCCACCGGAACTATCAGGCGATTTAGTTACGAATGGCATATGGGTCAGTGGCGGTGGCGCAAAAATTCTCGGTCTCAAACAATATTTTGAAGCGATTGCACATGTTCCTGTCCACATTTCCGACCACCCCCTAACCGCAGTCATCAACGGAACCAAAAAACTCCTTCAATTTGAAGGCAAACATTATTTCGGGGAATCCCGAGTTGGAATGGAAGCGAGAGCCCAATGAAAAAAACAACTCATGGCCTAGGAATTGACCTAGGCACCGCCAATTTATTGGTCTATGTCGAACAAAAAGGGATTGTCTTTAATGAGCCATCGGTCATCGCTTTTGACCGTGAATCGGGAAAAGTCGTGGCTGCCGGAAGAGATGCGCACGAAATGCTCGGAAAGGTGCACGATAAAATCCAGGTAATCAAACCGCTACGCCACGGCGTCATCTCAGATATGAAAGCCGCAAAATCGCTCCTTACCTATGTGCTCCAAAAAGTCGAAAACATGACGGATAAACAACTTTCGATGACGACTTCTGTCATCTGTTGCCCATCGGAGGTTACCAAGATAGAACGCGACGTCATGGTTGATTTAGCCAGGAACATGGGTAGCCCCGATGTCTTTATCGAGGAAGAAATCAAGGCCGGAGCCTTAGGCTCAGGTATAGACATCTTTGAATCCAAGGGTCTCATGATCGTCGATATCGGCGGGGGAACCACGGATGTCGGTGTTCTTTCATTCGGGGACATCGTACTATCGCGAACTATCCGTATGGCCGGAAACTTCATGGATAATCAAATCGCAAAATACATCAAAACCACTCGCGGGATTGAAATCGGTGAACTCACAGCAGAAAAATGCAAGATCGACCTCGCTACCTTAAGAACAGACAACAATTCATTAGAAAACAGGTATGCGGGAAGAGATATCGTCAAAGGCATTCCCAGATGGGTCACGGTGAATGCCAAAGAAGTGCGTGAGGTGCTCGAGCCGATCTTTACCGAAATCGTGAAACTCATCGCAGCGCTGCTCAAAGATACACCGCCAGAACTATCCGCCGACATCTATGATCGAGGCATCATCCTCACCGGCGGCGGATCACTCATCAAAGGTGCTTCTGAGTTTATATCCGATCGCATTCACATTCCTGTTCGCGTCGTCGAGAATCCGCTCACATGTGTGGCGGAAGGTACCCGTTTCCTTTTGAAAAATCGCGGTGACTATCTCGTGAATCCGCTGCAGCTTTAAAGGAGAGAACAACAATGAAAAATCTAAATTCAGAAAAAGGAAAGAAATTTGGCAAGCGACAAGCGGTGCGCATTGGTATCGATCTCGGAACATCTAATCTCCTCGTATATGTCGAAGGCGAAGGAATCATCTTCAACGAACCTTCCGTCATCGCAATGGAATACGAGACCGGAGACATCATTGCCGTGGGTTTCAATGCCGCGGAGATGATTGGCCGTGGTCACCACGGTATCCGGATTGTCAGTCCACTGAACCAAGGGGTTGTCAGCGACATGGATGCGGCAAACAAACTCATCATCATGGCCCTGCAAAAAGTGGAAAACGTCAACATCGACCTCGAAACTTCCACCGTACTCATCTGTTGCCCATCACAAGTCACCCAAATCGAACGTGATTCGATGATTGATCTCGCGAAAAGCCTCGGCGTAAAGGATGTCTTTATCGAAGAGGAAGTCAAAGCGGGGAGTATCGGTGCCGGTTTGGATATCTACAGTTCAGATGGCTCCATGGTCGTTGATATCGGCGGTGGTACGACTGATATCGGCGTTCTCAGTCTCGGCGACATCGTGGTCAGCGACACCATTCGCATAGCGGGAAATTACTTTGACAACGAAATCATCAACTATTTGCAGTATGAACACGGCATACTCGTTGGAAAACGAACTGCAGAACGGGTCAAGAAAGACGTTGCGACTTTACGCGAAAGTCTTAATGATCCTTTGACCACCTATGCCAATGGGCGTGATATCGTCAGCGGTCTTCCAAAACATGTAGTCGTGAAACAAGAAGAAATCCGCGATCTCTTGCGCGAACCATTTGAAAGCATCTGCAACACGATTCTCAAAGTGTTACAACGGACGCCTGCGGAACTCTCATCGGACATCATCAAGAAAGGCATCTTTCTCAATGGAGGCGGTGCGATGATCGATGGCATCGATGAATTCATCACTAACCGCGTATTCCTCGATGTCCATCGATCCAAAAATCCGATGACGGCCATCGCAG